>JAFVWD010000344.1 GCA_017501865.1 Clostridia bacterium
ATCAAAATTATAAAGAACAAACGAAGAGCGGTACTCACCCTTTGTCGGTGTTTTTAACAAAAACGTTTTTCCGTTCATTAGTTTATTGAATGCCTCTTGTACTTCACCGCTTTTACCGGACAATGCAGGAGGCTTTAACAGGGTTTCTGTTGAAAAAAAGTTAAGCGAACAGCCTGAACTTATTATCACGATAACAAAAACCATAAAAACTGATATAATTCTTTTTATTTTCATTAATTATCCACCTGTTTTATAACGTTACTTCTGCCGTATAACTTCCGTAAACCCAACAGTTAGCACTCTTTAAAATTACATTTACAGGCACAGAAACTGTCTGTCCCTCTGTAATTTTGACTGAAGAAAGGTCAACCTCGACACTGATTAAATCATCGGTAATACTTTCCAATGCTTTCTCTGTACCTACAATTACTACCGATTTATCTAATCCGGAAACCTTGTATGGTAATTTTTCAGGATTATTTGCTTTAATCTTTTCTGCAGGAATTGTAAAATAATCCTGGGAAAGCTCAGAAACGTCAAGTTCTACAGTAAATTCTTCAGTTTCACTCTCATCTGACACAGGCAAATCTTCTCTTGCAAAGTCAAATACATAATTTGTAGGTGAAATTGTTCTGTAATCAATTGTACCTATAGCAAATTCAGTAATCTTTTCATATTCATCAACAGAAATATTAAAAAGATCCTCGGTAGGTGAAATTGTATATTCCAACGGATTCAAAATATATTCATCCGGTGCATTTTTAAATAAGACAGTTGTATTTAAATTTTTAACTCTCAATACAGGTATTGTAAGAACAACAGAGTTTATATCCATAGTAATAAATTTAAAATCTGACTTCTTATTTTCATCAAGAAGGATAATTTCAGCATCTGCCGATTTATTTGATGATAAGGACTTATCAAGCGAAAGTCGTGCAACAACCTTTTCAATTTTGTTAATCTCAGTAGACGGGCCTGTGACATTTACTGCTGTCTCAGAAAGGTTAACATCACCCGTTTCAAAGCCATCTTCAACTATTTCAAATCCATCAGTTAAAATTTCCGGCTCAATTACCATCTGTACTGTTTTCGGAACATCGAAATAAACATCAACACTTTTTTGAGAAATGGCTGATACAGTATAATCATCTGAACCGGAAGCGGACTCAGCCTTTAACATAAGTGTTCTTGTTCCTGCAGAGTCAACATTGTTTGTTTGTGCTACGACAACTATATCCTCATTCGAAAGTGCAGAGGTTGAAATTTCATATCTTTTACCCTTAACGGTTACATCAACATAAAACTCATTTTCGCCGAACATTTCAAGACCGAACTGCGAAGGCACCGTGGTATCAATTGAAACCTTAACATTCTGTATAACACGGGTTGTTTCAGGACTTATATTTATAACAACAGCAAGCCAGATAATAAGTGACAAAACAAGTGAAAATGCAAAAACAAGTTTATCGTTGTTAATCAATACTTTAAATTTATTCTTGTTTTTCGTCACTTTGCTCACCTCTTTTTTTCTTTTTTGTCTTTTCTTTTTTCTCCGAAACAAGACTGCTCAATAAAATTTCTCTCAGGTTACCTGTCTGAATATCTCTGCGGAGCTTACCGTTAACAGCAACAGATATGTTACCGGTCTCCTCCGAAACAACAACTACAACAGCATCACTCTGCTCACTCATACCAATAGCAGCTCTGTGACGCGTACCCAGCTCACTGCTCAAGCTATTGTTCTGCGTAAGCGGTAAAATGCAGCCCGCAGAATATATTCTTGCATTTTTCACAACAACAGCACCGTCGTGAAGCGCTGAGTTTTTAAAAAACAAACCATTGAAAAGCTCCGGCGATGATTGGGCATCAAGTACTGTACCTGATTTTATAACCTCATTAAGCGGTGCTTCTCTTTCAAAAACAACCAAAGCACCTGTTTTTGTTTCGCTTAACTCGGCAGCAGCCTTACAAAAATCATTAACAAGATCTGTCACGGCAGAGTCGTACGCACCATCACTTTTAAAGTTGAAAAATGAAAAATCTGTAATTGATCTTCTGCCGAAACGTTCAAGAATAGAACGTATTTCAGGAGAGAATAATACAACTATGATTATGAAAGCATCTTTAAAAACAGTTGATAATAAAAATTCACTTGCTTCCATATGAATAAGCTTAACACAAAGATAAAGAAGCCCTAATAAACCAATTCCTTTTATAAGGTGGAAAGAACGCGAACCTCTTATAAACTTTATAGCTTCATAAATTACAAAAGCAACAAATATAACATCCAATAAATCTGTTGTTAAATTAAAGCTTAATAATGCATCCCAAATTTTTTCAAAAAATGCAATAATATTGTTCATTGTTTCACCGCTTCCTAATATCTTAAGACATACTACCACATATACTTATTCATTATATCACATCTTTTTGTTTATTGCAATTTTTTGGAGCAAATTTAATACATAATTTACATCTTTTTTTGTAGTAAATCTTGACGGACTTACTCTTACTGCACCTGTACTTTCAGTACCGTAAGTTTTATGTGCTAAAGGCGAACAATGAAATCCACCTCTTACAGCTACCCCGTTTTCATTAAAAAGGTTAGCAACCTCCTCACTGTGCTTCCCTTTAACATTAAACGCAATAATAGGTGCAAAGCTCTCCTCATTATATTCATTACGGTATAAAATTATATTTCGCATACTCATAAGCTCGTTAAACATTAACTTCATAAGCTCTGTTTCATCTTTAAAAACATTATTCACACCATACATAGAAATTATTTCAATTCCTTTTTTTAATCCGCAAATACCCGGAACATTTATAGTTCCGCTTTCTAATTTTTCAGGAAACACCTGCGGTTGAGTAAGACTGAAGCTATCTGTGCCTGTTCCGCCCTCAATAATGCTTTCTGCTATACACCCGTCATGAAGAACAGCACCTGTTCCCATAGGACCTAATAAACTTTTGTGTCCGGGAATACAAAGGCAGTTTATGCCTTGTTTTTTCATTTTTAAAGGAACTACACCTGCACCCTGTGCACCATCTACAAACAATAATATTCCGTATTTTTTGGCTACCTGTGATATTTTTTCAATCGGCAAAATATCTCCAAAAACATTGGAGACCGCTGTTACAACTATCAGCTTTGTTTTTTCAGTAATCTCATTTTTTAAATTTAATAAAGTTTCTTCTTCATTATGTGTAACTTTAAAAACCGAATACGTAATTATCCCCTTTTCATTCAGAGTATACACCGGTCGCGAAACCGAATTATGCTCAAGCGACGAAATTATTACGTGATCACCCTTTTTAACAACACCTTTTATAGCTAAATTCAAAGCATACGTGCAATTTTGTGTGAAACTGACATATTCACTGCCATATCCATCAAAAAACTCATTAAGCTTTTCTCGTGCCGAGTAAACTGCCATAGCAGTATTCCACGAAAAATTGTGTCCGCTTCTGCCCGGATTTGCCCCATATAGCACAAATGATTTATTGACAGCGTTAATCACCTCGTTCGGTTTCGGATAAGATGTTGCTGCATTATCGAGATAAATCAATTTTCTCCCCCCAAATCTACCGTACCAACAATTTTAATGCCGTTGTTCTGTAATATCCTGAAGCATTGTTTGTCCGGGTTATACACATAAATAATATACCCGCAGCCTTCTCCGTGACTCGGATTAGGATTGCGGGTTAAATATGCCTTGTAGCCATTTTTCTGCAATAAATCTCTTCCTTTTATTGCAAGGGTAACTGAACCTACCTTTATGCCTTTTCTATTCATAAAAAACCCTTCCATATTATGTTAAAACTAAAGTTCAATACATAATATGCAAGGGTTAGAAATTTGTTTACTTTTCTATAAGGCAAACAGAATGAGCTGAAATACCTTCTTTTCTACCGGTAAAGCCCAGCTTTTCTTCAGTAGTCGCTTTAACACTTACGCAGTCAACATCTATTTTTAAAGCACATGCAATATTTGATCTCATCTCGTCAATGAATGGTGCTAATTTTGGCATCTGAGCAATAACGGTTGAATCCGAATTCACAACTCTATATCCGTTTTCCTCTAAAATATCAACAACTTTTCCAAGTAAAACCAAACTATCAGCATTTTTGTACTGAGAATCGTTATCAGGAAAATGCTTACCTATATCGCCTAATGCAGCTGCGCCCAAAAGGCTGTCTGAAACAGCATGCAAAAGAACATCGGCATCGGAGTGACCCAAAAGCCCTTTTTCACAAGGTATATCTACTCCACCAATAATGCATTTACGATTTTCTGCAAAAGCATGAACATCGTAACCGTGACCAATGCGTATCATAGCACTACCCTCTTACTTTATAAGATTTTCAAGACAAGCAAGTCTGACTGAAACAGTAAGAACTTTTACTGCTTGTTTTAAAACTTCAGGATTCGGGAATGTAGGTGCAATTCTGATGTTACTGTCAGAAGGGTCTTTACCATAAGGGAAGGTCGCACCAACATTTGTAAGTGTAACACCTGCTTCTTTGCAAAGAACACCTACTCTTGAAGCGCTTCCGCCGGTAACATCAAGACTTATAAAATAACCACCGTTAGGCTCATTCCACTCAGCTATTTCAAGACCGCTCAAATCCGCATTTAAAGTATCAAGAACCGCGTCAAACTTAGGTTTAAGAATTTTTGCGTGCTTTTTCATATGCTCTTTGATACCGTCTGCATTTTTAAAATACTTAACGTGTCGTAGCATATTGAGTTTATCATAACTTATAGACTGAACTGTAAGTCTTTTTAAAATTTCCTTGATATTTTCTTCGGATGAAGCAAGACAAGAAACACCTGCCCCCGGAAAAGAAATTTTTGAGGTTGATGTAACTTCAATAATCATATTTTTGTTTCTTTCGGGAAGAACAGAGAAAATATTCAACAATCTATCACTTTCATCTGAAAGGTCATGAACTATATAAGCATTATCCCATATAATTCTGAAATCATCTGCTGCAGGTGTTAATTCTGCAAGCTCTTTTACTACAGAATCCGAAAAAGTGATACCTTGGGGGTTAGAATACTTCGGCACAACAAACATACCTTTAACAGCCGAATCCTTAACCGCCTCTTTAATCTGAGCTATATCAGGACCTTCACTTGTCATTCTGATATTAATCATTTCAATACCCAACGACTCACAAATTGCAAAATGTCTGTCATAACCGGGACACGGACAAAGGAATTTAACCTTCCCCTGCTTACTCCACGGAGTAAATCCGGCACCTATGAACATACATTGAGCAACGTAATCATACATAAGAGAAAGGCTTGAGTTACCGCCTACAATAATATTTTCAGGTTTAACACCCAAAAGCTCAGCAAAAAGCTTCTGGCATTCAGGAATACCCTGAAGCAAACCATAGTTTCTTACATCAAAGCCTGCCTCTGTTTTAAAATTACCATCAACAAAAACATTTAACATATCATTTGAAATATCGAGCTGATCAGAACCCGGTTTACCGCGTGACATATCAATATTAAGTCCTTGTGACTTAATTTCGTTATACTCTGCTAAAACAGCATCAAATTGTTGTTTTAACTCTTCTGAGGACATTTTTAAATAAGATTGATTCATATAATAACTCCACAATTAAATTTTATTAGAAATCTGCTGTACCTGTTGTTCTCGGGAATGGAAGTACATCACGAATATTTGAAATACCGGTCATATACATAATAAGTCTTTCAAACCCGAGACCGAAGCCTGCGTGATGTGTTCCTCCGTATTTTCTGAGGTCCAAATACCACCAGTAATCCTCTTCTCTGAGACCGAGTTCTTTAATTCTTTCAACAAGAACATCGTAACGCTCTTCACGTTGGCTACCGCCTATAATTTCACCTATACCCATAACAAGTAAGTCAGCAGCAGCAACAGTTTTTCCGTCATCATTAAGACGCATATAAAATGCTTTAATCTCTTTAGGATAATCTGTAACAAAGACAGGTTTTTTATACACGACTTCTGTTAAGTATCTTTCGTGCTCTGTCTGGAGGTCACAACCCCAATATGCCTTAAACTCAAAATTATCATTATTCTTTTCAAGTTCTTTAACAGCATCTGTATAAGTAACTCTTGCAAAATCAGAATTTGCAACTGTAGTGAGTCTTTCAATAAGACCACTATCTATAAACTTGTTACAGAATTCAAGCTCCTGCTTACAGTTTTCAAGAACATAATTTATGACATACTTAATCATATCCTCAGCACGATCCATATCATCACTAAGATCAGCGAAGGCAATTTCCGGTTCTATCATCCAGAACTCAGCAGCATGGCGCTGTGTGTATGAACGTTCTGCTCTGAATGTAGGTCCGAATGTATAAATTTTGCCAAAAGACTGAGCCATTATTTCGCCCTCAAGCTGACCTGAAACGGTAAGAAATGCAGGTTTCTGGAAGAAATCCTTGCTATAATCAATTTTACCTTCTTCAGTCTTAGGAACATTATCAAGCTCAAAGGAAGTAACTCTGAACATCTCACCCGCACCTTCACAGTCACTGCAGGAAATAAGCGGTGTATGTGCGTACATAAATCCTCTCTCCTGGAAGAACTTGTGAATTGCGAAGGAAGCAACAGAACGAACTCTGAAAGCTGCAGAATAAGTATTTGCTCTTGGACGAAGGTGACCGATTGTTCTTAAATATTCCAAAGTATGACGTTTTTTCTGAAGTGGATAATCCGGTGCAGACTCGCCCTCTATAACAATTTCACTTGCATTGATTTCAAATGGTTGTGCAGCATCCGGAGTAAGAATAAGTGTGCCTGTTACTATTACTGCAGCACCAACATTAATTTTTGATATTTCTTTGAAATTACTGATTTTGGCATCTTCAAACACTACCTGAAGACTTTTAAAACAACCACCGTCATTTATTTCAAGAAATCCTATAGCCTTTGAAGCTCTTTGAGTTCTCACCCATCCACAAACTGTGATTTCTTTATCACCAAACTGTTCGGGTGATTTATATATATTTGCTATTTCAATACGTTTCATCTGTTATTCCTCCGTGATAGTTGCAGTCTCTTCTTCTGATTTTGCTCTACGTTCTTCAAGCTCTTTTAAAATAGCTTCTTTCTTTTTACCTGTATAAGTATTAAAAAACATTGGTATAGCGCAAAGAATAAAACCAATGCACGGTATAATTGTTACCATTGCAAAAAGACCGTTTGTGGTAAGCTCAGATTGCATAAAATGAACTGTAATTGTACTTGCAGACTGAGTAACGCTCTGAATATCAAGCTTTTCAAGACCGTAAGCTTCAAGTAATTGCTTTACCTCTAAGCCTGTATTAGCAACAAAATCATTTAAACCGAGTGAACTGAATAAACTTTTAATCCCTTCCGGATTATTCTGAGCCTCCAATGGTGATTTATATGCAATTTTTTCAAGCATAAGACTTACTATAAATGTCGATATACCCGCATTTGCCTGACTTATAAGAGTCTGAGCCGCGAAACAAACACCTTCTGTTCTTCTGCCTGTTTTATATTCATTGTAATCAACAGCATCTGCTACTAAATTGTATGTTATAACATTAAACACACCAAGCGGAATGCCATAGAAAACAAGACAAACCATAAACACATAAATGTTACTGTAGCCAATAAACCAAAGGGCTAATGTAACAATTGCACCCATAAGCGCACTGCCGATATAAATCTGTTTTAATGAAAAACGTTTTCTCAAAATCGGCAAAAGCACCATTGCCGGAAGCATACCTACACCGATTGCAACTGTCAGAACAGTAAGAAGCACACCTTTGGGAATTATTCCTGAATCTGTTATAAGATAGTTTGCGATATATACTGATGCAGACTGTGCCATAACCATTGTCGAGCCTAAGAGTGACGCTGCAACAATTAGTAACAAAAGTTTATTTTTGACAACAGCACCGAAAAGCTCTTTAAAGGAATATGCATCTGCTTTACCTTCAACTCGTTCCTTGGTACCGAAATACGCAAGTAAAGAAATACCTGCACCAACCACACCAAAAATACAACCGCTTACAAAGTATCCGTTACGAAGTCCTAAAGAGCTGCCAATTAAAACAGGAACAATAACAGTTGGTAAAATACCACCGATTGTACTACCTACTCTTGCTGTTGAAACAAATTTAGTTCTCTCTTTTTCATTCGGAGTAACTGCACTTGAAAGACTCCAGAACGGGATATCCTGAATAGTGAAGCATATACCCCACAAAATGTAACTAAAAGCAGCATATGCAACCTTAAGAGTGTAATTTTCAAACGCAGGTGCAAAGAAAAGCAATGCGGTAGAAATTGCAATCGGAAGAGGCGCCCATTTTAAATACGGACGCATTTTTCCGTCTTTTGTATGAGTTCTGTCAACAATCATTCCCATAATAGGGTCATTAAGTGCATCGCAGATTCTTGCAATGAATATTATTGTACCTGCGTGTGAGGGTTTAATACCCATATCTGTGTAAAATATAAGAGCAAATGTTGACATAAGAGTGTAAATCATACTTCTTCCGAAGGCAGAAGAAGCAAACGAAAATGTTTCACTCTTTTTAAGATATGTTTTTTCCATAAACCTGTTATCCTCCATAGATTACTTTTTCCTTTTGAACAAAGCCGGACGGATTTTGGGTTTTAATTCCCATGCTTTTTCCATTTCAGCAGAAAGCTGTTCAGCAAGTTTTTTTCTTATTTCTTTAAAGTTTTTATCGTTAACAAGATTTAACCTTTCGTTAGGGTCATTATCAAGATCATACAAATAATCTTCAAAATAAAGCTTGGAATTTTTACCTAAGAACCCTGACTTCAAGGCACGTACGGAATATTTATATTTTTTTGTTCTTATCGCTCTTCCAACCTGAGATTCACTTATCTGAATAAATACATTTTCTCTTTCTGTACCTTTTTCAATTTGTTCAAGAAGAGAAATACCCGAAAAAGTTGAAGGAACATAAATATCAGCAAACTGAAGCATTGTTGGGGGTAAGTCAATAAGACTCACAAGCCTGTCATCAACATTTCCTTTTTTATAAGCACCACCACCTATAACAAGTGGTGTGTGGGTTGCTGACTCGTGACAGCTTCTTTTATACTCAAGATTTCGTGTTTTAAAGTGACAACCGTGATCACTCGTATAAATTATAACTGTATTTTCATACAAGCCCTTTTCCTTAAGTACATCGACAAGTTTACCCACATTATAATCCAATCGGTTTATTGCAGAAAGGTAATCAGCATATTCTTTTTTATAATTACCCTTCAGAAATGACAAATCATCCGGAATAGGATAATCTTTAAAATCATCAATAGTCTCTTTAAAGCCCTCAAAATGGCCTCTGTCGTTCTGATGATGCGGTTCAAGCTGAGAAATGAACATAAAGAACGGAGAATCTTCCTGGGTTCTGTTATTGATATACTCAACTGCAAACTCGTTTATTGCATCCGCTCTGTAACCGGTAAAATCGATTTTATTACCATCCTCATCGAAAACGTAACCGTCATACCCATGCGATGTAAATTCAAGAACATCTGCTGCACGCCAATATTTATATCCGCCCTGAAGTTCCTTTGGTACAGCAGTTTTTTCATAGTGTCTGCCGACTTTCGGAATTCTGTCAGAAGCTAAATGCCACTTTCCTATGTATGCCGTGTCATACCCGTTCTCGTTAAAATAATCAGCAAGAGTTTTTTCTTCTTCCTTAAGCGGTACACCATTCCAATAACACTCACATTGAGTTGCATATTTTCCTGACTGCAAGCAAGCTCTTGCAGGACCGCAAACAGGCTGACAAGTAAATGAATTTGTGAAACGGGTGCCTTCTTCTGAAAGCTGCCATAAATTCGGCATTATTTCAGGAGTTAATGTATCCCATCTCTGTTGATCTGAAAAATAGAAGATTATATTCGGTTTCATATTTTCACCCTAATCTGTATACTATATATCCACAATATCGCTTTATTATAACAAATCAAATAACATTTGTAAATATTTTTTTAACAACTTTATACACAAATTCCACTACTGAATTGTAGGTATTTTGCACACTTTACTACACTGTGTATTCTAACTCAAAAAATTTTTGTAAATTTGTTGTATCACATCAAGAAATATTGTATAATTAAATAATATAGGGTGGTGTAAAAAATGAATTCTGAAATTGCTGTTATAGGTGGCGGTGCTTCCGGACTTTGTGCTGCTATAGAAGCCAAAAGACTCAGTAAAAAAATCGGGTTAGATATTTCTGTGACTGTTTTTGAGCAATTGAATAAGCCTGCTAAAAAAATCCTGGCTACAGGAAACGGCCGTTGCAATTTTTCTAACACTGACATAAACCCTTCTCACTATTTTGGTGACAAATATTTTTTAAATACTGTTCTTGCATCTGAATATAATGACACTCTCGGCTTTTTCAAATCCTTAGGAATTCAT
>JAFVWD010000345.1 GCA_017501865.1 Clostridia bacterium
GATTGGTTCTGTTAATATGAAATCAAAACACAGACGATTTATTAACGCAATTGCTGTTATAATGTCTTTTGTTATAATAACAACTCTTTCGTACGTCTCAGGCTTCGTTATAGGAAATTATCAGAACAACACTAAGCCTGCAGAAAACACTCCCCCCGGAGAAAAAGTTACAGTTATGACTTTTAACATATGTTCAACAACAGTAGGCAAAAAAACCTGGGAGGAACGCACAGAAGCTGTTACCGACTTAATTCTCGACAGTAGTGCCGATTCTATAGGATTACAGGAGGCAACACCTTACTGGATGGAAGTACTTCACAACAGCCTCGGCTCCTTATATGACTATGTAGGTGTCGGCTCCAACTCTGCCTCAGGATATACTGACAACGATGACTACAACGACGAGTTCACCGCAATATTTTATTTAAAAAACAAATACTCGGTAGCGGACAGCGGCTACTTCTGGCTTTCTCAAACACCCGAAAAATCTTCATATGGCTGGAACTCTGCTTACAAAAGAATTTGTACATGGGTTGTATTGGAAAACAAAAAAACAAAGAAAAAATATGTGCACATAAATGCACACTTTGACAATGCAAGCAGCGAAGCAAGAAGAAACAGTATCCCTATGATTCTTGAGAAGGTAAAAGCCTTCAAGGACTTACCTGTTGTTTTCACGGGAGATTTGAATTTCATTGAAACAAGCCGTGGCTACGCAGATATAACTGCAGATGTTTTGAGAGATGTTAAATACTCTGCGAAGGATACAATGTCGCACCAGACATTTAATGGCGCTGACGCTAAAAGCTTCAAGGATTATATACTTGACTATGCACTTATAAACAATAAATTTGCTGCAAAATCATATAAGGTTATAACAAAAAAGCGTAACGGCGGTTATATTTCTGACCACTACCCTGTTACGGTTAATTTGGAAATATGCTGATAAAAAGGTGATGTAAAAACACAAAGTTTTTCACATCACCTTCTTTATTTGAATTCTGATTATTCTTTTGAAATGTAGGTATTCCAATCAAAATTTTCTCCGCACAACGGAACAAACAACAGTTCGGTATTACCAACCTTAATTATTTCGTACGAGTTAAGTTTTGTAGGTACAAGAATCACGATATCATTAATATAAGCAAGACCGGAGCTGTTACCCGGTTGAATAAAGAACTCACTTTTTTTAGGTTCAAAAACAACAAATGCGTGCTTTTCCCCTGAAACGCTGTTGTCTTTATTTAAAACAATCCTGTTACCCGGCTTTCTTCCGATTGAATTGTTACCTGAATAAATATTAAATGATTCTCCGAAGTGCTCTCCGCCTACACAAACAAGCCAACCGACAACCGGTTCAGAAACAGATGCCTCAACCTCTTTAGTCTGTCTTTTTCTCATCATATAGCTATAATAATTAAGCGTAGCATCATCCTCATCGTCATCGAGCACTTTTTCTACTTCGCTTATTAAATCGCCGGAATCTTCATCCTCATCATCTTCTTCAAATGAAGAATCCTCATCTTCGTCAGAGACAACCTCTTCCTCATATGCAGATTCAGTAGCATCATTTTCTTCGTCACCGAAATTATCAGGAATATAATCATCCGGTACGTCGTAGCTACTTACAGTACCCTCGTCATCATCTTCTTCATATGGTTCTTCATAAGCACTCGCGGTTTTATCATCCTCTTCATCATCATAAGAATAAACAGCTTCATATTGAGTGTTATATCCGCTTTCCGTTTCATTATTGTAATAAGAAGGCGCTTCATTTTGAGGAATGCTGCTAACAGCAGGTTCACCCTGTTCATTTTCAAACGAATACACATCTTCATACTGACCTTCGACACCGCTCTCGGTATCAGGTTCATTTCCGAGAAGTCTCGTACCGCACTCAGAGCAAAAATTCACCACCTGTGCACCGCAGATGCAGTATGCCAACGACTCTGTTCCGCATGTAGGACACGAAATTTTTCTTTTTGCATCATAAAACAAAACCGGTTGTTGGCAATTATTGCAAACATTCATTTTTTCTACGTTATATGACATACCTAATCTTGCACACTCAGGACAAAATTGATATGTATCAAAATCAAAATAATGCTTATTAGCACATCTTACAACAAACATTTTTATTCCTCCAAAAAATTACTTTATTTTCAAAACCGCGACAGTCATATTATCGCGTCTTTTTTTATTCAATGAATTTTGCTGAGCTTTATTTTCAAATTCAAAGACAATTTCTTTTACAGCGCTTTTGCTGTTAAGAATTTCTAAAATCTCATTATCACTAACAAGCCTGTACAAACCATCTGACATAAGAATCACTTTATCACCGCTTCTTAATTTCAGAGGTGATAAATTTCTGTCAATAAGGCACTCAGCATCCATACCGAGGTAGCTCACGAGCGCTTCTCCGCGGGAAATTTCTTGTTGATATTCCTGAGCGGATATAATACCTGATACAATTTGCTTATCTAAAACAGTTTTATAATTCTGATCCTTAGTGAGCTGTACAAGCTCACCGTTACGCCAGAGATAAGCTCTGCTGTCGCCGACAGAATTCCAGTTAATTGAATTATCCTTAACCAGAACAGCTACCATAGTAGTTCCTGCACCTAATGATGAACCATCATCCTTCCTGAGATTACAAATTTCTTCGTTAGCGGTGCTTGTAGTCTCATATAAAAAATCCAACGGGTTTAAAATTGGTGAAGCTGATTTGAATTCTCTCAGAACCGTATTCACTGCTGACTTACTTGCGATATCGCCTGAATTCAAGCCGCCCATACCATCAGCAACAACTACAACGCATTCTGAATCCGGTAAAAGATAGCCGAATGAATCCTGTTGCTCTGCCCTGTTACCCAGAACTTTTATAACTGCCAAATCTGCAACATTATTTTCTGCTATCATTATACAGTCATTTTTAGCAAATGTCATTATTCCACTCCTTCAACAACCTAATCTTCCCGCCAAACAGCAATTGCTGAAAAATTATCCATTCTTTTGCCCTTACCGTTTAATTTTACTTCCTCGCTCATTTTTAAGAGCCATTCTTCAACAGTCCGTGAGCTTTTTAAAAACTCGCACATTTTCTCTTCAAGGATTAACTCCCAGAATCCGTCTGAGCAAAGCAGAAATGCCTGACACTTTTTTAATTTCAGCGGCTCTTGTTTTTCGTATTGCGGTGTTTCCCAGTCAACTCCGAGCACCTTTAAAACAATATTTCTGTCAGGGTGGTTTCTGATTTCGCTTTCCTCTATCTGATTAGAAAGTGCCAGCATCTGTGGAACGCTGTGGTCAATGGTTCTTGTTAAAACCTTGTTTCTGCTGAACACGTAACACCTTGAATCGCCACTGTGAACTATAAATGCTTTATCATCAGAAATATTCAGCGCAACTGCCGTTGTTTTCATTTTCTTTTTTGCATCAAGACGAGTCTGCTCGTCTATTAACCTTTTTTGCGCATTTTCTATTGCGAAGCTGAGGAAATCTTCAGGGGTAATATTCTGATTCACAAAATCATCCTTAAAGGAATCTACAACTAAGGATGAGGCTACATCTCCCATACCGTGACCACCGAGCCCGTCGCATAAAATGCAACAAATTCCTTTTTCGGTCTGAACGACACCTAAAGAATCTTCGTTTGTTTCGCGCGTTCCCGACTCACTGAAAACAGCATATTTGTATTGATGTCTTTTTATAATTCACACCACCTTTTGTCTTTACACAAATTTTAGAATTGCAATTCGAAGCACTACAAATTTTCGTATAAATATACATTTTTTATTATAACATACAAGAAATACAAATTCAATAAAACTGTACAAAAAAACAACCTATCATTTAAATTTTACAAAAACTGAAATGATAGGTTGAGTATTATAATTTATATTATTTTTTCAATACCGGAAAGCTTATCGCTTAACATTTTTACTTGCAGTAAAGCTACTTGCAGATTTTCCGTTTACTGCACGGACTGTGTATTTATAGGTTACACCCTTCTTTGCAGTTTTGTCGGTGCACACAAATGTTTTGCTGTTGGTTGTAGCAAGCTCTTTCCAACCGCTCCATTTGCCGTTTACATATTCTGCACGGTAAAGCTTATAATTTTTAGCCCCCGCAATTTTGTTCCAGGTTACCTTTATACCGTTTGAGGTCTTTACAGCCTTTACTGTCGGGTTAAGCAAGCGGATTACATTTGCTGATGCCTTATAGCTACTTAATGTATTACCGTACTTTGCACGGACAGTATACTTGTAAACAGTACCTGCTTTGGCTTTTTTGTCTACCCACGAGGTTCTGTTTTTAGCCGCAGTTCCTCTGTTCTTCCAACCGCTCCATTTTTTTGTTTTTGCGTTATAGGTAGAAGAATAAACTGTGTAGCCTGTTGCGTTTGCTACTGTACTCCATGTTACCTTAATACCGTTTGAAGCATTAGCAACCTTTACTGTTGGTACAACATTATACTTTAAACTGCCTGTAGATTTAAAAGCACTTACATTTTTGCCGTTAACTGCTTTTACTGTGTAGCGGTAAATTGTTCCGAGCTTTGTGGTGGTGTCAACATAGCTTAAGCCTGTTGTTGACTTTACAGTCTTCCAGCCACTCCACTTTTTAGTCTTTGCGTTATATGTTCTCTGATAAACAACATATTTTTGAGCATTTTCTACCTTATTCCAGGTTACCTTTATACCCTTTGCAGTATTTACAGCCTTTACTACAGGTGTTGCAAGCGGAATTGGTTTTGCAAAGGTAAAAGCAAACTCGCTGTACTCACTCGGATTACCGTATTTGTCCATAGAAGCTACTGCATAGCAATATGTTTCACCATCTACTGAAGTCCAGTCGGTAAATGCTAAGGTAGAAGCGCCTACCGTTGCCATTTCCTTGTAAACATAGTTTCCTGCAGAATCCTTGGTGAGCTTGAACACTATGTATCCCTCAGCCTCTTTAACAGAGCTCCAGGTAAATTTAATACCTTTCTCTGTAGAGGTTATTGTTAATATCTCAGGAGAAGCAAGCTTTACTAATTTTGGAATTGCTCTTACTCCTGTTTTTGCATTACAACGATTACAATGCCTTGACTCTGAACCTTCTTTGTCGTAAGTAGGAAGCTTATCAATTGTATACTCACTGCTGTAATCGTGACCAAGTGCTGCGACAGGTATTGTGTAGCTGTTACCGCAGGAGCAGGTAAATGTTTTTATACCTGTTTCTGCACATGTAGGCTGTTTTGTCAAGCTTTCAGTATAGCTATGAGTGTGAGTGTTCACAAAAGTAAAATCGTTTTCTGCAGCGTAAAACTCAGCCTCTGAGCCGGCTACACCATAAATGATAAAGTCTTCGGTTTTACAATATTCATAATTTTCAGAATCCCAATAATAACCAAATGCATATTCAGCTATACTCATTACACTTCCCGGGATTGTTACACTTTTGAGAGAAGTACAATCGCAGAAAGCACTATAACCTATACTCATTACGCTGTCAGGGATTGTTACACTTGTAAGTGAAGAGCAACTATTGAAAGCAGCCTGTTGAATACTTTTTATGCTATTTGGAATTGTTACACTTGTGAGTGATGTACAACCATAGAAAGTACCATTATCTATACTCGTTACACTATCAGGGATTGTTATGCTTGTGAGTGAAGTACAACCATAGAAAGCATACCGACCTATACTCCTTACACTATCAGGGATTGTTATACTTGTGAGGTATGAACAATCTTAGAAATCACTATAACCTATGCTCGTTACACTGTCAGGGATTGTTATGCTTGTAAGAGAATTACAACCTGAAAAAGCTGCACATGCAATGGTTTTGGTGCCTTCAACTATTGTATAGCTACC
>JAFVWD010000034.1 GCA_017501865.1 Clostridia bacterium
CTTGAAGAGACATTAATATATATTTTAAAAAGCCTGTCGCTTGGTAAATCCTTTGTAATGACAGGATTAAGCGCATGAAGACCCTCAACAATAATAACTTCTCTGTTATTTATTTTTATGTGATTGTACTCGCTCTTTCTTTCTCCTGTCAGGAAGTCAAACTCAGGAATATCTGCCTCGCCTGTTTCTAAAATAGATTTCATAACAGCATAAAAGCAGGGTATATCCAATGCCTCTACCGTTTCAAAATCAGGTGTTCCGTCCGGAAAACGGGGAGCATCTGAATTATTGAGATAAAAGTCATCAAGAGAAATAGCATAGCTGTTAATACCGTTATTTTTCAATGCTTCTCTTATTTTTTTTGCCGTTGTAGTTTTGCCCGCAGAGCTTGGACCTGCAAGCATAATAATTTCAATTTTGTCATCCGCAGCAACTTTTTTTGCTATTGTTTCAATAATTCTGTTATATCTGCCTTCACAATGCTCTACAAATGTTGCAGGAGTTTTTGCCTTTTCGCAGATATATTCAAGATTATTATTGATATTAGACATAGGTTTTACCCCCTTTTTATAGGATATTCCTTAAAAAATTCATTTATTCTGCGCTTTCGCTCTATGAGCTCGCTGAAGCGTGAGACATATTCAAAAGGAAATTTAAAATTAAAAATTCTTTCTATATACTTTCCGTCAGGCTCTTTTAATTTTATTACGCTGCCTGCACCCACAGAAAGTATTGTCTGACACTCTTCCATCATATAAACATTATAAAAGCATTCTTTATTTTCCTTGCACCAGCCTACATTTTCAAGGTTACCCAAAGATTTACTCTGTCGGTACATATAGTAAGGCTTATAACCGTTTTCAGTCAGACGTTTAATTGCATATTCAACCATATCACTCGTAATTGAGGCATCAAGACCATTCTTTTCATCCTCAGTTACAATTGTCGAAGAACGCTTGAGTGACAACGTGTGAACCGTAATATTTTCAGGATTGAGAGCTATAGCCTTTTCTATGCTGTTTCTGAAGCCTTCCTTTGTATCTGTCGGAAGCCCTGCAATCAGGTCCATATTTATTACATCAAATCCTACTTCTCTTGCTAAAGTATACTTCTCGACAGTTTCCTTACTTGTGTGCATCCTTCCGATTTCTTTTAAAACAGAATCATTGAAGGTCTGCGGATTTATACTTATTCTGCCTACATTATGCTTCTTTAAAACCTCAAGCTTCTCTTTAGTTATTGTATCGGGTCTGCCTGCCTCTACAGTGTACTCAACACACTCCGACAAATCAAAATCGTTTTCGATTTCGGTAAGTATAACATCTAACTGCTCTGCAGAAAGAGTTGTAGGTGTGCCTCCGCCCCAATAAATACTTTTCAGATAAAGTCCGTTATCCCTTGCAATAACAGCAGTTTCCTTCAGTTCCTCGCACAGCTTTTCAATATAATCAGGAATTAATTCCTTTGCCTTTTCATTTGAAATGGAATGAGAAACAAAAGAACAGTAGCTGCATCTTGTAGGACAATACGGAATAGAGATATACAAGCTGAAGGAGTTCCCCTGTGCTGTAGCAATTACTTTTTCTTCTGCCTTTGCAACCGAAAATGCAAGACGAGCCTTTTCCGGCTTAGCAAGGAATTTTTCGGTAAAATATGCCACTGCATTTTCTTCACCGACCTCTTCTATAACCGATGCCATTAATTTTGACGGTCTTACACCTGTAACAATACCCCAATTCGGTTTAATTCTGAACTGTGAAATAAATTGCTTGAGAACCATTGCTGCAAGCTTCAGCTCAGCATCATTGTCAGTTATATCATAATACTCCTTTTTGTCAGAATATTCAGCATTACCGAACCTGAATTCTGAAACGAGTATAGTTTTGTTGTCCTCTTCGATTTTTTCGGTATAAAGAAAATCACCTTCACAGTTACTTTTCTCTTTCAAAACTGTTATTTTCTGAAAAGGCAGAAATAACCTTATTACATTTTCAATTTCATAATGGTACTTATGTGAAATACAAAATAATGTCATACTCTCTTTTTTCTCAAATATCTGTTTCTTACTCTTTCGTTACCGATTGTTGTTGAAATATTATGACCCGTGAAAACCTCATAGTCATCAGTTAAAAGCATAAGCTTTTCTATTGAGTTCAAAAGCTCATTGATGCTACCACCCCAGAGGTCGGTTCTTCCTACAGTCAATTTAAAAAGTGTATCTCCCGAAAAAAGGAATTTTTCAGCTTCACAAATGTAGCAGACACCGCCCTTACTGTGCCCGGGTGTTTCCATAACCTTCAGCTCTTTTGAGCCTATAGTAAGAACGTCACCCTCTTCAACCAGAATATCCGCCTTAAAGCTTTCAAACGGAGCACCAAAATACATTGCTGCATTTTTATCGGCATCCTCTGTTAAAATTGCATCTTCCTTACCTATTACAATTTTTGCATTGTTAAAAACACTTTTTAATCTTTTTACACCTGCAATGTGGTCAAAATGTCCGTGCGTGCAAAGAATATACTTTAAATCTTCTATTCCTGCCTCTTTTATTGAGCTCAGTAACTCATCTGAAAATCCGCCGGCATCTACAACCGCACCGACTTTTGTTTCCTCATCACATAAAATGTAACAATTTGCTTCTACATCGCCTAAAGGTAATCTTTTAATAATCATAAACTACTAACCCAACCATAAATTTGTATCGTATGTAATTGTAACGGGACCGTCATTTACCAGAGCAACCTTCATATCTGCACCAAAAACACCCTTTTTAACAGCCTTTACACCGTTTTTTAAAAGCTCATTACAGAAATATTCATATAATTCATTTGCCTTGGTCGGTTCTTCACTGTCTGTGAATGATGGTCTGTTACCTTTTTTACAATCTGCGCAAAGAGTGAATTGTGAAACGCAAAGAATTTCTCCGCCGATATCATTAACAGACAAATTCATTTTCCCGTTCTCGTCTTCAAAAACTCTTAATGCTGCTGTTTTTCTTGCAAGAAGCTCTGCTTCTTTTTCAGTATCACCCTTCATAACACCCAAAAGAAGCATATAACCCTGATTAACCGATGAAATCAATTCACCGTCAACGGTAACACTTGCTTCCTTAACTCGCTGAATTACTGCCTTCATCAGTTACTTCTCCTTGTAATATCAATAACACCTGTTACGTTTTTAAGACGTGACATAAGAACGTTGAGTGAATCAGTACTCTTGACGGTAACTGTTATAAATACGGTTCCTCTGCCACCCTTTTCACCACGTGTATTAACGGCATTAATCATTATTCTCATTTCTGCCAGGACATTTGCTATATCTGCCATAATAAATGCAGAGGGCTCGCATAAAACCGCAATTGTGGCATTAAATTCTTTTGTCTGTGTCCCCTCACTCCAGGAGGCATCTACCCACCTGAACGGCTCTGCTGCTTTTTCAATAACCTGAGGAACATTCGGACAGTCGCGCTTGTGAATAGAAACACCGTGACCTCTCGTAATAAATCCGATTATTTCATCTCCCGGAATAGGTGCACAGCAACGGGAAAGCTTAATAAGACAATTGTCAATTCCCTCAACAATAACACCCTCACCGCGAGCACGTTTAACAACCTTTGGTTCTTCTACAACCTTAATTGCTTCAGGCTGTTTTTGTGCTGCGAGTCTGTGGTACTCTTCTCTTATATAAGGCAATAATCTTGAAATAGGAATTCCGCCGTAACCGATTGCTGCAAAGAAATCCTCTTCAGTATTACAGTGCTGTCTCTCTTTAAGAGTTGTTATAATAGTAGCAATTTCATCATCTGTAAAATGAAGCTTATTACGCCTTATTTCTCTTTCTAACTGTGCTTTACCTTCTGCAATATTTTCTTCACGACGTTCCTTTTTGAACCACGAACGGATTTTTGTCTTTGCTCCGCTTGTTTTTACTATAGAAAGCCAGTCTCTGCTTGGGCCCTTACCGGGTTGTGATGATGTGAGAACCTCAACAATTTCACCTGTTTTCACCTGATATTCAATAGGTACTATTTTGCCGTTAACCTTAGCGCCTATCATTTTAGCACCAATAGCAGAGTGAATAGCATATGCAAAGTCTATAACAGTTGCACCAAGCGGCAGATTTATAA
Source organism: Clostridia bacterium (assembly GCA_017501865.1). Taxonomy (GTDB): domain Bacteria; phylum Bacillota; class Clostridia; order Oscillospirales; family Acutalibacteraceae; genus DTU089. The sequence continues at coordinate 4,127 of JAFVWD010000034.1, forward strand.
CGTCGCCCTTCGGAGTAAAAACAAAAACCTCCTCAGGAACCAAATCGCTCTTGATTGTTCTTACTATATCTTTAACATCATCAGCTTCCTTTTGTGCTTCAAGAAGCTGTCTTATCCACGAAAGACGTTCTTCGAACTTCTCAGTTCCGTTAAGACCTAATTTGTATTTCCAGTGTGCGGCAATACCGTACTCTGCCGTTTTATGCATATCCCAGGTTCTTATCTGAACCTCAAACGGAATAGCCGCTTTACCTATAACTGTTGTATGAAGCGACTGATACATATTAGGCTTCGGTGTAGAAATATAGTCTTTAAATCTGCCCGGTATAGGTGTAAACATATCGTGAATTATACCAAGACAGTCGTAGCACTGAATTGTGTTATCAACTATAATTCTTACTGCGTACACATCGTAAATCTCATTGAATTCACGGTTCTGCATATACATTTTTCTGTAAATACCATGAACACTTTTAATTCTGCCTTCAATAACAACATCGGGCACCACAACAGAAACTCTGTCGTGTATCTGTTTTTTTATTGTTTCAAGAAATTCTTTATATGATTTACCCTGACTTGTAAGATTATCTTCTATTTCTTTATAGCCTATAGGGTCCAGGTAGCTTATTGCTCTGTCCTCAAGCTCTTCCTTTATTGCACGGATACCTAATCTGTGCGCAATGGGTGCATAGATTTCAAGTGTCTCAAGAGCCTTGTCACGGCGTTTTTGCGGTGCGACAAAGTTAAGTGTTCTTATATTATGAAGTCTGTCTGCAAGCTTTACTATTATTATTCTTATATCCTGCGACATAGCAAGAAGCATTTTACGAACATTTTCTGCTTGTTGTTCTTCTTTGTCTTTTATATCAAGAGGAACCTTACCTAATTTTGTAAGCCCGTCAACAAGGTGTGTAATTTCCTCACCGAAAATATTCTCAACCTCTTCCAACGTAAGGTCGGTGTCCTCAACTGTATCGTGTAACAATGCTGCAACTACGGATGCACAATCCATACCGTAATCAAGTACAATTTTTGCAACGGATACAGGGTGGATAATATACGGTTCACCCGACGAACGTTTTTGTTCTTTATGCTTCTCATTTGCAACTGAAAAAGCCTTGTCTAAAGCCTCAATTTCTTCCTTTGAAAATTGTGAAGATGCCTGTTCCCTTAAATCTTCATACATAATTCTTACCGAAGTATTTTCATCCACGCCTGTTTCCTCCTTTCATAAAACGATTTTAATTTTTAAAGCATTGGCCAATGTTTTCTTTGTTTATTCTGCAAGACTTTTCAGTAATACAGAATCCTCCAACACGCCCTTTTTCTGCTCTGCGGGTAAAGAATATTTCCCGCTTTCCGAAATTATTACATTAAGTTCTGTTAAAACATCAAGTGCAACCTTGCAGGTAGCTATATTGCTCTCTTTAAGACCAAGGCGGTAGCACAGAATTTCTTCCGCAAAGCCAAAGCCGTTATTCGCTTTTAAATATCTGTAAATATTTCCGCAAAATTCTCTGTCAGGTAAAAGCTTTTTCTTTTCCTCTGATGATAATTCATCACCACGTCTGAATTTCTCGTATAAAGAAAGACTTTTCTGAACCTCATCGTCATTGACGGCACTCAGCTTAATATCCTTCACCTGTATACTCACCTTAACCTCACCCATATATTCATTCCGGGTAAGCCTTACCGCAATATCCACAATATCTGAAACTGCAAAAGGAAACTCCTCAGGAGCTACAGAGAAAAGCATTACGGGCAAGCTTATGCCATTCCTGTTTACAGTAAGCTTTATATGTTTATTTCCGCCGACAGGCTGAAGACCTGTTATTTTCATATTGAAAAGACCGAACACGGGTTGCGGATTTTCTGCACCGAATGGCTCTAATATGTTTAATGACGAAAGCATATCGAGAGAAATTGATGCGGGATTAAGCTTGCAATCCAATTTCAGCACAGGAAGAGGTACCTGAACCTTTTCTGCATATTCATTTATTAATTTTCTGAAGGCATCTATATTTTTTGTTTCTATAGACATACCTGCAGCCAGCTTATGACCGCCGAACTGAGTTAAAACATCCTTGCAATATGAAAGTGCTTCATAAAGAGAAAATCCCTCTATGCTTCTGCCACTGCCCTTAGCGACTTCTTCCGATTTAGAAATAACTATTGCAGGCTTGCCGTATTTTTCACAGAGACGAGAAGCAACTATTCCGATAACGCCCTGGTGCCAATCTTCACCATCTACAACAATTACTCTTGAAAATTTCAGTTCAGGATTACTTTCTATATATTTCTCGGCAGATTTTGTTATTTCTCCTTCGGTCCCCTGACGCTCAGCATTTGCTGTTGAAATTTCTCCTGCCAAAAATGATGCTTCTTCATCATTTTCTGTAAGAAGGAGCTTCAGAGCTCTGTTAGCAGAGCCCATTCTACCTGCTGCGTTTATTCTCGGTGCGATTCTGAAGGCGGCTGCCATCGAAGTCATATTATTACTGTTCGCTCCGGCTTCTTCAATTAATGCTGACAAGCCTTTTCTGAGGGTATTGTTATTATATGCTTCATTAAGGAGTGCTAAACCACTTCTTACTAAAATTCGGTTTTCTCCTTTTAACGGAACAATATCCGCAATAGTGCCTATTGCTAAAATATCACCGTACTCCTCCAGCAAATCGTACCCGTCACAGTCCGCAAGTGCAGAAACAAGCTTAAATGCAACACCCACACCTGCCCAGTCACGAAAATCGCAGTCGCAATCCATTCTGTGCGGGTCAACTATTGCTACTGCATCCGGCAAAGTGTCACCTGCCTGATGGTGATCTGTAACGACTACATCAATTGCAAGCTCCTTTGCCTTTTCTATTTCTTCTATTGCAGAAATACCGTTGTCTACAGTAATTATAAGCGATGTTCCGCGTTCCTTGAGTAATTCAATTGAAGAAACACTCATACCATAGCCTTCATGCTCGCGGTCAGGAATGTAATAATCAACATTAGCTCCTGCCTTAAAAAGGTAAGAGTAAAGCAATGCCGTTGATGTAACACCGTCAGCATCGTAGTCACCGAAAACCGTGATTTTTTCACCGCCGTCTATAGCAGACCTTATTCTTTCACAGGCTTTTTCCATATCGGGAAGTGTAAAAGGATCAATAATATCGGTATCATATAAAAAGCTTTCAACTAAAAATTCATCTGTCATTCCGCGGGATACGAGTAAATATGCCGCAAATGGGTCTACACCGCAGTTTTCTGCTATCTGTGCAGCAATATCTCTGTCGCACTCGCTGACAATCCATTTCTTTCGATTCAAAATATCACCCAATTTTAAATTACATTACATTATAACACTAAATAGTGCAAATTGTAAAGAGAATGTTTAATATAAAGCCTTTTGTTAAACTTTATTCAGCAAACTATGCTTATATTTTTACTATTTTGACACAGAACGTATTTTTATATTGCATTTCGACACTCTGTATGCTATCCTTATAAAAAAGGAGATGATATTAATGGATAACTTCAATAATCCAAATGTTAACAATCAGAATTACGCACAACAGCAACAAGGCTATATGCCACAACAGGGCTATGCTATGCCGAACAATACTGCTCCCGCAGTAAAGCTAAAAACAAACCGCAGTTTTCTTAAAACCCTGCTTTTGAGCTTTGTTACTTTCTGTATTTATCCGCTTGTTGTATATTCAAGCATTTCTACAGATATTAACATTATTGCTTCAAAATACGACGGCAAGAAAACAAAGCATTTCTTACTTATGTCTTTAATACTCACACCTCTCACACTCGGCATTTATTCACTTGTATGGTGGCATGGTCTTTCTGACAGAATCGGTGACGAGCTCAGAAGAAGAAATATTAATTACAAATTCAGCTCAGGCGACTTTTGGCTCTGGAATGTTCTCGGTTGCCTTCTTTTCGGTGTAGGACCGATCGTTTTCGCAGTAAAACTCTTCAAAGCCATGAATTTACTTTCTGAAAACTATAATACTTACGGTTAATAAGGTAATACCGGTTATTACTATGCACACAAAAACACCACAGACTCATTTATTTGAATCTGCGGTGTTTTTTTAATATTTTCAATCTCGATTTTTACTGAATAATTCCTTTAATTTTCCGAACACAGAAAATCTGTGCAGTGAAGCGCTTTGAGGGAACGGCTCGTCAAGCACCCACGGCAGCTGAATGTTATAAACCGTTATGGTAAAATACCTGTCAGTCTTTTGTTCATTGGGAACTCCTATGTCATTAATTGCTATATTCAGAAAATGCTCGCCGTCGAACAAGTCTATTTCATATCCACTTGCTTCCTTTATCTCACCTACAACTGTATATGAAACAAAGTTATAATCTATATAACCATCCATAGCTATAGACCTTATTTCATCGGGTCTGTCAATCATTATTCCGAATTTTTCAAGCAATGTTGAAAGCTTCGGGAATTCTTTTCTTGCCTGAACATAAAAATTTCTGTCCTCGTCACATTGACATAAAGAATGCTCTTGAGAATATGCTTTTGAGGATTCTATATCGACATCAAAAATATAACCCTCTACTTTTACAATCATTCCGTCTCCCTCCTTGTACAAGATTATAGCATATATGTTTACTCCTGTCCATAAGTGAAACACACCCTTAGTATTTGCGGAGCAAATATTTCACAGCGGAGCTATTTCACATTGCACAGCAATATCTCACACACCGAAAGGTGTATTTCGTTAAAAAAACCGTTAACCTTGTATCAAAGTTAACGGTTTTTTCTGCGAAAGGGTAACCAAACGGAGCAGAATTGAGGAAAGAGTAAGCAAAAGTATACCAACAGCAGTCAATACACAATTTTTCCCGGCTTTTTTGCGTCCAGGATGATACTGACCATGCCCAGAGCACCGTTTAGATTTCGCGTATCAAATCGGCGCGATCGACCGATCTTTCCGTCATCCTCGTTCCAATACTTATAATGGAAATCTCCGGCTTCATCGCACCATTCCAACAGTTCAACCTCAAAACCGGCTTGTTCAAATACCTTCTGTAATGTACGGTAATCATATACGATTTTGTGTGTAAATGCAGGGTGTTCAGGATTGCCGTTACCACCAATCTGTACCATGTTCTGGTACCATTCATTGCGGAAGTTTTTGTCCGGGACAGCAACTCTTATATAGCCGCCGTCCTGCAGATAATCAAAGCAGTTATGTGCCGCTATACAACCTTCATCATATGTCATATGTTCCCACACATGCTCCGCCAGGAATGCTTCCGGTTTTTCTTTTTGAAAAAGTCGCTCAAAATCCTCAACCTTCAAGAGATTAAATTCGTCTTCCTGCGTACTGATCCATCCCTCAAAGACCGTTTTTCCTGCGCCGATAATGACCTTCACTGTTTATTCTCCTTTGCGGTGTTGATGGAGCAGATGAGCATTCTGCGTATCGATCCACAATTGTGCAGAACACTTTTTGCAATATCATCAGAAAGAATGCCGGCTTTTTGGGCAATTTCAATCCAGTATTCTGTTTCGTAACATTCCTTCAATGCAATCTGTAATTTGGCGATAAAATCGGGACGGCTGTGCGCATATTTCGCCTCACGGATATTTGCCCCTATACTTGTTCCGCTTCGTTCAAGCTGATTTGACAGAGAATAATGTCCTTTTATATTTTCTGTCAGTTTTAGAATTTGAATTGCAAATTCTGTTGATAGATCCGCAAGTTTATTTTCAGCCATCGAAATCACCTCTTTAAATACATTATATCACAGATTTCAATGATTTTCAATGAAATCGCGCGGGGCGCGATGAAATCCGAGCAACGCTCGGATGAAATCTGCTTCGCAGATGAAATTAAATCCACCCGCCCGCCGTAAAGGCGGATTTCATCCCCGTAGGGGATTTCATCATCGAAGATGATTTCACCCACCCGATAGGGTGGATTTAGTTGAAAAGAACCCACACTTGTCGTAGACAAATGTGGGTTCTTTTCTGGTGCCGGTGGTGGGACTCGAACCCACACGATGTCGCCATCAACGGATTTTGAGTCCGTCACGTCTGCCAATTCCATCACACCGGCCTATTTGCTTTGCTGAAATTTTCAACCTCTGTATTATATATTATAATTTTGAAAAAATCAATACTATTACAAATTTTTTCATAAAATATCGTAAAATATAACAGTTTTAAAATTCTCAAAAATATGTTAATATTATTATAAAGAAATTCTACATTCGGAGGCACACATTGAAAAATATCAAAAAACAAAACACGGGCAGTCTTATAAGAAGATTTTTGCCATATTATAAAAAACATATGGGCACAATGCTCTTTGATTTATTTTGTGCTGCTCTTACAACACTTTGTGAATTGGCTTTACCTATGATAGTACGCAACATAACAGGTACTGCAACCTCAAACCCTGAAAATCTGACTGTTAAGTTAATTCTTACATTGGGCGGAGTTTATATAGCACTTAAAATAATAGATGCAGTTGCCTACTACTATATGTCATCTATAGGTCATATAATGGGTACAAAAATTGAAACAGAAATGAGAAAAGATTTCTTTTCTCACCTGCAAAAGCTCCCCTTTTCCTTTTATGACGATGCAAAAGTCGGCTCTTTGATGTCGAGAATAACCTCAGATTTATTTGATGTTACAGAATTTGCACACCACTGTCCTGAAGAATTTTTTATAGCAGGTATTAAAATTGTTGCATCATTTTTAATTCTTGCGTTTATGAATGTTCCTCTGACTCTTATAATGTTCGCTGTTTTACCTGTTATGATATTGATTCTCACACACTTTAATCATAAAATGCGTTCCGGCTTTAAGGAATCGAGAAAAAAGGTTGCAGAATTAAACAGCCAGACAGAAGACAGCCTACTGGGTATACGCGTTGTAAAATCTTTTGCAAATGAAGCAATAGAAGAGGAAAAATTCAAAAAAGGTAATTTAGGCTTTTTAAAAATCAAATCTGTTGTCTACAGGTATATGGGCTCCTTTCACTCAATAAACAGAGTTTTTGAAGGTGTAATGTATATTGTTGTGGTAATTGCAGGCGGACTTTTTTTAATAAACAAAAAAATCGCTGCATCTGATTATGTTGCTTACCTTATGTACATTTCTGTTCTTCTTACGGCAATTAAAAGAATCGTAGAGTTTGCCGAACAGTTCCAGCGCGGTATTACGGGAATTGAACGATTCACCGAAATACTTGACATTGCACCCTCTATAAAAGATAAAGAAGGTGCTGAGGATTTACAGGTGACTGATGGTGTCATAGATTTCAAAAACGTCTCATTCAAGTACTCCGATGTAACAGAAAATGTTCTGAAAAATCTTAATATTCATATAGAAAAAGGACAAAAGGTTGCTTTAGTCGGCCCTTCCGGTAGCGGAAAAACCACTCTTTGCAACCTCATTCCGAGATTTTATGAAATTACAGACGGTGAAATTTTAATTGACAACACAAACATACAGGATGTAACTCTTGCATCCTTACGCACTAATATAGGCGTTGTTCAGCAAGATGTTTATCTATTCTCAGGTACTGTAAAGGAAAATATTTTATACGGTCTCCCCGGTGCTTCCGATGAAGATGTTTATAACGCGGCACGTCTTGCAGGTGCACATGAATTTATTTCTGAGCTTCCGAACGGCTATGACACCTATGTAGGTGAACGAGGAGTCAAGCTCTCAGGTGGTCAGAAGCAAAGAATAAGCATTGCACGGGTTTTCCTTAAAAATCCGAAAATACTCATACTTGATGAGGCAACAAGTGCACTTGACAACGAAAGCGAGCAAATAGTAAAAAAATCACTTGACTTATTGGCAGAGGGCAGAACCACACTTATTGTCGCACACCGTCTGACCACAATAAAAAATGCTGACAACATTCTCGTTATGACAAACGACGGAATCGCTGAAAGCGGAACTCATAGCGAATTATTAGCACAAAACGGCATTTATAAAAATTTATATGAAATGTACAGCAATTAATTTAAGGAGCTGAGCTTATGAAAAATTATCCTACACCGCATATTGATGCAAAACCGGAAGATTTTGCTAAAACTGTTCTTATGCCGGGCGACCCGTTAAGAGCAAAATTTATAGCAGAAAACTTTTTAGAGGATGCCGTACTTGTTAATAATGTACGCGGTATTCAGGGCTACACGGGAACTTATAAGGGAACACGTGTTTCTGTTATGGCTTCGGGGATGGGTATGCCATCCATAGGAATTTACAGCTATGAGCTTTTTAATTTCTTTGATGTTGAAAACATTATAAGAATAGGCTCTGCCGGAGGTATGTGTGACAAGGTAAAGGTTCGTGATATTGTTATTGCGCAAGGTGCCTGCACCACATCAAGATACAGTCACACATTCAATTTACCCGGTGAATTTGCTCCGATTTCTGATTTCGGACTTCTCAGAACAACTGTTGAAAAGGCTGAGGAATTAGATATAAAATATGTAGTTGGTAATGTTCTCTCGTCTGATGTTTTTTACGGTGATACTCCCGAGCAAAGTGCAAATTGGCAGAAAATGGGTGTACTTGCTGTAGAAATGGAAGCAGCCGCACTCTTTATGAATGCCGCGAGAGCAGGCAAAAAAGCCCTTGCAATTTTCACTGTTTCTGACCATATTTTAACAGGTGAGTCGCTACCTGCTATTGACAGACAGAATTCTTTTACCGATATGATGAAATTAGCACTTGAAGCTGCAATTGAATTGGAGAAAAAATAATGGCTAAAAGAGTATTTCTTATTGTTCTTGACAGCTGCGGAATCGGCGAGGCGCCCGATGCAGAATTATTTGGTGACAAGGGTGCTGACACCTTCAGAAGCATCTCCTCTTCCAAAGAATTTAATATTGAAAATCTTATAAATTCAGGGTTTACACATATAGACGGTCTTTCATACCTGAAAAAGGGTGAGCTACACTCTGTTGTGGCAAGACTCAGGGAGAAATCCAAAGGTAAGGACACGACTATAGGACATTGGGAAATTGCAGGTGTAGTTTCAGAAAAGCCTCTGCCTACATTCCCTGACGGCTTTCCGCAGGAGCTTTTAGATGAATTTTCTGAAAAAACAGGGCGCGGTGTCCTCTGCAACAAGCCTTACTCAGGTACTGAGGTAATAAAGGATTACGGTGAAGAGCATATTAAAAGCGGTGACTTAATAGTTTACACCTCTGCTGACAGTGTTTTTCAGATTGCGGCACACGAAGAAGTCGTTCCGCCGGAGGAGCTGTACAACTACTGCAGAATTGCCCGCAAACTGCTGTCAGGTGACACCGGTGTCGGCAGAGTTATTGCTCGTCCCTTCGAGGGTGAACACCCTTTCAAAAGAACCTCACGCAGACACGATTTTTCTCTTGAGCCACCTGAAACCACTATTTTGGATGAGCTCAAAAGTAAAAATTTTGATGTAATAGGAATAGGTAAAATCAATGACATTTTTTCAGGCAGAGGTCTTACTGAATATACCTATACAAAAAATAATGATGACGGTATGCAAAAAACTCTTGAATACCAGGCAAGAGACTTTAACGGTCTTTGCTTTATAAATCTTGTTGACTTTGATATGGTGTACGGTCACAGAAACGATGTTGACGGCTATGCAAAGGCTTTAGCCGATTTCGACAGGTGGTTACCGTCATTCTCAGAAAATATGAGGGATGACGATGTTCTCATTATAACCGCCGACCACGGCTGTGACCCCGGTGACACAAGCACCGACCACACACGCGAGTATGTACCGTTCATTATGCTTGGTAAGGGGATTTCTCCTGAAAATCTCGGAACAATTGATGGTTTCACATTTGTTTCAGACACAGTAAAAAAACTTTTATTAGGATGAGTTTTATGACAGATAATTCACTTATTACATTAGCTATTGAAGCTATGCAGAACTCTTACTCTCCTTACTCCGGTTACAAGGTAGGAGCAGCGCTGCTTACTGAAGACGGCAAGGTTTACAAAGGATGTAATATTGAAAATGTTGCCTTCGGACCCACCGTATGTGCTGAACGTGTCGCCTTTTTAAAGGCTCTTTCTGAGGGTGAAAGGAATTTCACTAAAATTGCTGTTGTCGGAGGAAAAAACGGCGAAATCAAAGGGGCGTTTCCTCCCTGCGGTGTTTGCAGACAAGTAATGCGCGAATTTTGTAACGATAATTTTGAGATTTTAATAGTTAAAGGAAACAATAAATATGACACGGTTTTATTAAAGGATTTACTTCCGCTTTCCTTTAAGCCTGAAATTCTTGATATTAAGTAGGTTTTTGCTATGAGAATGTATGATATTATAAAAAATAAGCGAGACAACAAAGAACTGACAAAAGAAGAAATAGAATTTTTTGTTTCGGGCTACACCGAAGGTACTGTTCCCGATTATCAGGCAGCCGCACTTGCTATGGCAATTTACTTTAACGGTATGACAGAAAACGAAACTGCTGTTCTTACTCAGGCTATGGCAAGCTCGGGTGATATGGTAGATTTATCTTGCTTTGGTGACAAAACTGTAGATAAACACTCCACAGGCGGTGTCGGTGATAAAACTACACTCATTGTTGCACCGGTAGTGGCTTCTCTGGGATGCGTAATTGCAAAAATGAGTGGCAGAGGACTCGGCCATACAGGCGGTACTGTCGATAAATTAGAATCAATAGAAGGCTTTAACACCTCTCTTACCAATACAGAATTTTTTGACCAGGTAAAAAACACAGGCATAGCAGTAGTCGGGCAGACAGGAAACCTGACTCCGGCTGACAAAAAGCTATATGCTTTAAGAGATGTTACCGCAACTGTTGACAGCTTACCTTTAATTGCCTCAAGCATTATGAGTAAAAAATTAGCGGCAGGCTCTCACACAATTGTGCTCGATGTAAAATATGGCAGCGGTGCTTTTATGAAAACTCCCGAGGATGCTGTTGCATTAGCAGAAGAGATGGTTAAAATAGGTAAGACAAACGGCAGAAATATGGCTGCAATTATTACCGATATGAACACTCCTTTAGGAAGAAATATAGGAAATTCACTCGAAGTTACAGAGGCAATTGAGGTTTTATCGGGAAAAGGTCCTGAAGATTTAAAATACGTTTCTTTTGCTTTAGCCTCGCAAATAGTTTCTCTGTCAAAAAGCATAAATATAAATGATGCAAAAGCTCTGGTGGAAGAAGCTGTAAAAAGCGGAAGGGCATTAGCAAAATTCAAGGAATGGATTTGTGCTCAGGGCGGTAACGAAGAATGGATAGAGAACCCCGAGCTCTTCGGAAAAGCTAAATACAAATCAGAAATCATAGCAGAAAAGGACTCATTCATTTCTTCTATGAATGCTGAGGAAATAGGTATTTCGTCCGTTATATTGGGTGCAGGTCGTGAAAAAAAAGATGACAAGATAGAGCACACCGCAGGAATTATTCTAAA
>JAFVWD010000346.1 GCA_017501865.1 Clostridia bacterium
AACATTAATGCTCTCGTAAAGGGTATTTACACCGCACTTGAAAAAGAGGGGCTTTCAGAGGTTCTTGGTGTTATTGGTGTCGATATTTCTCCGAAGGCAGTTGCAAGTCGTCTTACAGAAGGTGATTATGCAGAAGTACGAAAGGTGCTGAACGGCTCAGCAAGCTGGTCAAAGGTAAATCTGAACGGCGTCAGCTGGAATTTCCGTGACGGAAGACGAAGAGGTTTTGAAAATTCACTTGTAGCATCGCTCCGCCCGTTATATCCGCTTTTAGAAATAATTCTTTGCGGAAAGGATATAACACTTATTGACAGTATTATAATTAACGGAGCTGACGGCTACAACGTCGCAATTATACCTGTTTTAGAGGGATTGGGCTGTGACAGTAAATCTATAAAAACCTATGAGCAATATATTGCAGATTATGAAACCGATGCAATATTGAAGAATATTACAACACCTGTATTTGACTTGCTCGATGATTTGCTTGACAAGCCTGTAGAAAATGCATTGGAGATATTGCCGAATATTGTGTATTTTATCGACAGCGGCAATTTAAATGTATGTATTAATAATTTACTTCGCCCTGTTACTGCTTTGACAGAGAAAATAAAGCCTGTTTACAATCTTCAGATGGATACCTCTTCGTTTGCAGTATCTTTAAATATGAATGATATTTTAAGCTCTGTAGGTAGTTCTATGGGAATAAAGCTGAAGGAAACAGATTTAAAAATCCTTTATTCCTTAGGTGAAGCAGAAACAAGAACAAGTAAGCAGTTAATTGATGGAGTAAATCCGACATACACTTATATTAAACCGGATAAAACCGCGCTTCTTATAACAGTGTTGCGCTATCTTGTTGACACACTCAAAATGCCTGAAAACAGTGCGGTTCTTAGTGAAAGTATGAGCGGCGGCGGTGCGGACAGCTTTGCACTTTATGCTTCTCAGATATTTGCTCAGTTTGAACAAATGACAACCGATGAAATTTTAGAGTGGCTTTACAATCTTCTTTTCAAAGAACGGGTAATAGTTCCTCTTCCGGAGGGTGAAACTTATAATCCGACTATTATTTATGAGGAGCCTCCGAAAGATTATACGCCATATTATATAATTGGCGGTGTTGCAGCATTTGGTCTGATTGTTGGCTTAGTGTTCTTTATTAATCGTAAAAAACTCTATTATTGAGGTAAAAAGAAATGTTAGTTTTAAAAAATATTGTTAAAGATTACGTTACAGGTGATACAACTGTAAGAGCATTAAAGGGTGTAAGCATAAATTTCAGAGAGAATGAGTTTGTTTCAATTCTCGGTCCTTCAGGCTGTGGTAAAACAACAATGCTCAATATTATAGGCGGTCTTGACAGATATACAAGCGGTGACCTTGTAATCAACGGTAAATCAACAAAACGTTTTACTGATTCAGACTGGGATGTTTATCGTAACCACTCTATAGGCTTTATATTTCAGAGCTACAACCTCATTCCGCATCAGACGGTGCTTTCAAATGTCGAACTTGCTCTTACACTTTCAGGTGTTTCAAAAAAGGAACGCAGAAAAAGAGCGCAGGAGGCATTAAAGCAGGTAGGACTTGAAAATCAGATGTTCAAAAAGCCAAGTCAGATGTCCGGCGGTCAGATGCAGAGAGTTGCAATAGCACGTGCACTTATTAATGACCCCGATATTCTTCTTGCCGATGAGCCTACAGGTGCTCTTGATACTGAAACAAGTGTCCAGATTATGGAGCTTTTAAAAGAAATTTCGAAAGATAAGCTTATTATAATGGTTACCCATAACCCGGAGCTTGCAACAGAGTATTCCAACAGAATTATTAAATGTCTTGACGGTGAGGTTATAGGTGACAGTAACCCGTTTGAGCCCGGTGAAGAAGATTACGAGGCAGAAAAGGAGTTTGCAGAAAAAGAAGCACAGAAGGGTACCAAAACCTCTATGTCATTTGCTTCTGCATTTTCTCTCAGTATAAATAACCTGAAAACGAAGAAGGCGAGAACATTTCTCACCTCATTTGCAGGTAGCATAGGCATTATAGGTATTGCGCTCGTTCTCGCGCTTTCTAACGGTATTCAGGGGTATATAGATAAGGTGCAGGAGGATATGCTTCTTTCTTACCCTATGTCAGTTGAAAAACAGTCAATGGATATAGGCAGTATTATGTCATCTGCAACAGGCCTTGGTATGGAGGCTATGGAAGGTATAGACGTTAAAGAAGAAAAGGTTTACGTAAATGAGGCATTTATGGAAATGGTAAATGCATTTATATCTCAGTCAACCTCAAATAATCTTCAGAACTTCAAGAAATACATTCACGACAATCAGTCGGAGTTTGACAAGTACTGTAATGATATTCAGTTTAAATACAGTACTGACCTCAACATATATAAGTCAGACACAGAAAACGGTGTTGTTCAGGTTAATCCGAGTACTATGATGGACAGTATGAGTATGGGTGCCGATATGGAAGCGATGACTTCAATGGCGGGTTCAATGGCTCAAATGTCTGTCTGGATGGAGCTTATAGGCGATGAACGTCTTATGGAAAGTCAGTACGATGTTATTGCAGGTAAGCTGCCTGAGAACTATAATGAGGTTGTACTTATTGTCGATGCTAATCATCAGATAAATGAGCTCGTTGTTTACGGTCTCGGTCTTAAAAATCAGGAAGAGTTCTCGAAAAATATAATGTCAGCACTTGCAAGCGGTGAAAAACTTGAAAATGCAGATATTACAGAGTATTCTTACGACCAGATTCTTGATATGGAATTTAAGCTTGTTAATACGGGTGATTACTTCGTAAAGGATAAAGAAACAGGTCTCTGGAAGGATAACCGTGAAAACGATTACTACGTAAAGAAGCTTGTGGATGAAGGTCTTACAATAAAGGTTGTAGGAATTTTAAAGCCTGACGAGGATAATACACTTTCTATAGGTACAGGCGGAATTGGTTATATGACTGAGCTTATGGATTATGCAGTTCAGAAGAATATGGAAACCACAATAGTGCAGGAACAGCTTAACGACACTACAACCGATGTAATAACCGGTATGGAGTTTTCAAATCTTACAGTTAACGATTTTGATTTGAAGGATATTGATTTAAGTAAAATTAATTTTGATTATCTTGATATAACCCCGTTCCTTTCTATGGTTGAACAAATGGAAGTGGATATGTCACAGATAGATATGACAAATATGATGTCAATGTTCGGGTTTGATGATATGTCCAATCTTCAGAAAAAGCTTATGGAGGGCTTTTTGACTGCAGATCAGGTTATGGCTCTGAAGCAGGCTTATGTTGATACTATGGCGGCATCAAATTCTCTGTCAGCAACTCTTGAAATGTTAGGCTACTCTACAGAGGATTCACCGTCGGCTATTTACTTCTACCCGAGTAGCTTTGAAGATAAAGAAAAACTCAACGAGCTTATAGATTACTACAATACAAAGGTTTCAGAAGAGGGTCACGAGGAGTACTCGATTAAATGTACCGATTTAATAGGTGTGCTTATGAGCAGTATAACAACTATTATTGATATTGTTACCTATGTCTTAGTCGCATTTGTTGCAATTTCACTTGTGGTTTCCTCAATAATGATTGGTATTATCACTTATATTTCGGTTCTTGAAAGAACAAAGGAAATAGGTATTTTAAGAAGTATAGGTGCTTCTAAGAAAGACATTGCACGTGTGTTTAATGCAGAAACAACCGTTATAGGCTTAGGTGCAGGTTTAATAGGTATAGGCACGACCTTGTTACTACAGATTCCTATAAATCTTGTGCTTAATGAGGTTTTAAATATTCCGGCTTCTGCTTCCTTGCCGTTTGTAGGCGGATTTGCTCTTGTTATAATAAGTGTTACGCTGACACTCGTAGCAGGACTCTTCCCTTCAAGAATTGCTGCTAAGAAGGACCCTGTTGAGGCACTTCGTACTGAGTAATTCGAAGTTGTACGCTTCGCATTTGAATTTTAATTGAATAACGATACAACACAGAAAAACAACCTATCATTTAGTTTGCGAAAAACTATAAATGACAGGTTGTTTATTTGTTATATAAATCATTTATTTCTACATTCAGAACGTCTGCAATTGCAAAAAGTTCGATGTCAGTAACAGTTCGGGTTTTATCTTCTATTCTTGAAATTGAACCGCGGCACACATAGACACCGCAAAGTTCAAGCTTGTTTGATAGAGCTTGTTGACTCAATTTACGCATTTTTCTGTATTTTCGTACATTGTCACCAATAAGGTTCATTTCTTTTCCGTCAATTATTCTTGCCAAAGGTTAACACCTCTTTTTACAAATTTTATAAAAAACATTTTGTCTTGACATAGGACAAAATTAATGTTAACATAAAAACGCAATAAAATTGTCTTATCATAAGACAAAAATAAGGAGATGCAAAAAATGAGAAAAATTTTAAGTTCGTTTTTAGCATTTGTTTTTGTAGTCGGAATATGTGCTTCTGCACCAATTACAGCAAATGCGGCAGAGGTAACAGCTCTTGAACCGGAAACAGAGTACACTTTACCTATGGGGGCATATTATTTTAATCCCCCGTATGACGGAGGGTACAAGTTTGAGTCATCTGATGGCGGAGATCCCTTGATTTATATTGAAGTAAATGAAGATAATACAGATTATTATGAAGATGATGATTGTGGAGTAGGTAATAACTTCAGATGCTTCGTTGAGCTTAAAACAATCGATAGTGTATGTGTAATAATAGATGAACTATTGAGTAAAAAGGCGGATTTGGCAATAGAGACAACTCTTGCTACCAGGACTCTGGTTAAAATTATTAAAGATGCCAAAGAGTTGGGTTATACAATTACGCTGATTTA
>JAFVWD010000347.1 GCA_017501865.1 Clostridia bacterium
GGTGCAGCAGGTGCTGCCGCTACCATAACAGGAACCTCTGTAATGCCTGTAACGATAGCATCAGTTTCAGTTACATCAACTTCATAATTTTTACCATTTAAAGTTACTACATATTTCATAGAATTAGTCCTCCATAAGTTTTATAGATTTAAAGTAAAGATTTTCAAGCGGAATACCTGTTTTGTGAGATGTAATTGCCATAACAGCCGCCGCATCTTGTTCAGAAACATTTATAAGTTCAGGGCTTTTAAGTCTTATTGAGCAAAAACCGAGTCTTTCAAGCGGAATACCTGTTTTGTGAGAAGTGATTGCCATAATAGTTGCAGCATCTTGCTCACTGAGACCTTCAAGTGTTACATATCCGGTATAAACAGATTCTTGTGATTTTGTTTCAATAACAACAGGAACTTCTGATTTTGTTTCAGTAATTGATTCTTCTTTTACAGTAGGAGCAACATTATTTGCTTTCTTTTTTCTGAAAAATGAAGAAAGTATTAAAACAAATATTGCAAGAAATGCAAGTACAGCAAGAACTATACCGAAACCAAAGCCTGAAAGTTTTAATGCATCAAAAATACCCATAGTTGATAAAAGAAGATTAGTCATTTTTAATCCCCCTTATTCAACAGCTTTAAATTCATAGGTGTAAATTTTGTCTTTCATTTCTTCTCTGTAATCAAAGAATTTTTCTGCTTGTGCAGGGAAAGCGATATATGAAAGTACATCTTCATCAGATTTAGCTTTATCACCGATTTCTGCTTTTGCTGTTTCAAATGCAGGTTCAAGTGTATCAGCATATCTTCCCTCTACAAGTTTAGCATCACCGAGAATTTGTTTACGAACTTCTTCGTTAACTTCACCGGGTGCTTTACCATATTCACCCCTAAGGTAAGATTTAACTTCTTTAGATACGTTTTTATATCTTTCACCGGCAAGAACGTTTGAAGTTGCCTGAACACCAACCATCTGACTCATAGGAGTAACAAGTGGCGGGTAACCTAAATCTTTTCTAACGCGAGGAGTTTCAAGAAGAACTTCATCAAATTTATCCATTTTACCCTGAGCAGTAAGCTGAGCAACAAGGTTTGAGAGCATACCGCCGGGAACCTGATAATTAAGAGCTTTTGTATCTGTTGCAAGAACAGCAGGATTAAGCTGACCACTCTTTAAATATTCTGCTCTTATAGGCTTGAAGAAATCGCCTATTTTCTTAAGAACTTCAGTATCAAGACCTGTTTCATAGCCTAACTCATCAAGAGTGTATTGAAGAGTTTCTGTTGCAGGCTGAGAAGTACCGCCTGACATTGAAGAGATTGCAGTGTCAACAATGTCGCAACCTGCCTCAACTGCTTTTAAAAGAGTCATAAATCCGAGACCGGTTGTACTGTGTGTATGAAGTACAAGTGGTAAATCGACTGCATCCTTAAGTGCAGAAACAAGCTTATAAGCTTCTGCCGGACTTAAAATACCTGCCATATCTTTAATAGCAATTGTCTGACAGCCAATGCTTTTCATATTTTTAGCAAGCTCAACATAAGATTCAAGTGTGTGAATAGGACTTATGGTGTAGCATATTGCACCTGATGCTATAGCACCGTTTTTAATAGTTTCATCAACTGCAACTTCAATATTTTTTACGTCGTTAAGAGCATCGAAAATACGGATTATATCAATTCCGTTTTCAACACTTTTCTTAACAAACATACGAACAACATCATCCGGATAGTGATGATATCCTAAAAGGTTTTGACCTCTTAAAAGCATCTGAAGCTTTGTATTAGGACAAGCCTTTTTAATTTTTCTGAGTCTTTCCCACGGATCTTCATTAAGGTAACGAAGACATGAGTCAAATGTCGCACCGCCCCAACATTCAAGTGAGTAGTAGCCGGCCTTGTCAAGTGTTTTGAGAATAGGCTCAAACTCATTGAATTTCATGCGAGTTGCGATGAGTGACTGGTTTGCGTCACGAAGCACTGTTTCGGTAAATTGAACCTTTTGCATGTTCGTTTTCTCCTTTGCGTAATATAAAAAAATAATAATTAATTAAAAATGTTAATTCGAAAAAGAAAATATCTTTCCCAAACTCAACCCACACTATCATACTATAAATTTGACATTTTTACAAGGGTTTTGTCAATTTTTGTTAAAAAACAGACAAATGATTTTCTATACCATTATATATAAGAGGAAAATCCTGCTCGCTATACCATTATATATAGAGGATTTTCAGTTGAAGCTGAGAATTAAAATATGTAAGGCGAGCATATTTTATAAATATACTCACAAAACAGATTTTAAAAGCAGTTATTTACAAAAAACGTGTGAGCCTATTGTCGTAACTACAGGTCTTGTCCTTATCCACTTGTTAGAGGTTTTTGCAGGATTGTAGTAATAAATTGAACCATAGCTCGGGTCCCATCCGTTTACTGCGTCCTGTGCTGCCTTTCGCGAGGTTGCAGTCGGAGTTACAGACCAGTTACTGTCTGTGACGGCTGAAAATGCACCCGATTGATATACTACTCCCGAAATTGTGTCGGGGAAGGACGCAGACTCTACTCTGTTTAAAACAACTGCTCCTACTGCAACCTGTCCTATATATCCTTCGCCACGAGCTTCTGCTTCTATTACCTTCGCAAGCAAATACATATCAGAAGAGCTGTATGAACCGTAGGAGCCTCCGCCTGAGGAAGAGTCAATTCCTAAATATAAAAGTGTTTTTGGCCCGGCAATACCATCTACATTAATTCCGACTGAAGCCTGAAATCTTCTTACCGCTCTCTGAGTACCTACACCGTAAATACCGTCAACACTACCGTTATAAAAGCCAAGCTCTCTCAATTTAGTTTGTACTTTTCTTACCTCAGCTCCGCGTGAACCTATTTTAGAAAGTGTAGCTACAGCATCCGGGTTTGCAGCTTCTGTTATATAAGCAGATGCGGAAGCACATAATAAGGTAATGACTAATAAGAATGCTATAAACCTGGCTAATGAAGTTTTAGAATCAATTATTGATAAAAAATCAGATTTTTTCTGTTTCATTTTACGACCTCTTTTAAATATGTTTTTAATATGATTTTCCGTAAAATTCGTTTTATACATTCTTTCTTCAAAGTTTTGAACAAGAAAATTGTGGTTTGTAGATAGCAATTATACAAGATATGGTAAAAATTTGAGGGTTGAAAATTTTTTTGAAAAAATTTAAAAAAATTTGAAAAAAAGTGTTGACAAATGGGTTTGAATTTGATATTATATGCAAGCACTCGAGAGAGCGAGGCGCTGAAGAGTGCGAAACGAACCTTGAAAATTAAACAACGATTAAAGAAATAGCCTCATATTAGTTTACCGGAGGTAGAGCACTGAATGGTCTAGGGGGCCTCACAGCTTACCGAAACCTATCAAACTTCGAATGCCGGATAAATGATGTA
>JAFVWD010000035.1 GCA_017501865.1 Clostridia bacterium
CGCCTATACTTGTTACACCGTCAGGGATTGTTATACTTGTGAGTGAATCACAACTATAGAAAGCAAGCCTACCTATACTCGTTACACTGTTTGGAATTGTTGTGCTTGTGAGGGAAGTACAACCTCTAAAAGCATAATCCTTTATTTCTGTTACACTCTCAGGTATAGTAAGCTCAGTTACTAATTCTCCGTTTAAATACAAATCCGCACCATTACACAACGGGTTTTCATAATAACCACCAAATTCAATATTACACCATGAAGCAATGTCTGTTATGTATACACTTGTATGAGAAGTACAATCTTCGAAAGCATAACTACTTATACTTGTAACACTGTCAGGGATTGTTACACTTGTGAGGGAAGTACAACCGCTGAAAGCAGCCCAACCTATACTCGTTACACCGCCAGGAATTTTTATGCTTGTGAGAGAAGTACAACCATCGAAAGCATAATCTGCTATTGTCTTTGTAACACTCTTTATTGTGTATTCTCCTGAAATTTCTTTCTTTGATTTAATTAAATGCTTACCGATATATAAAACATTGTTTTCCCAATTTGAGTTATCGTTATAATAACCGGTATTATAGAAAGCAGCTTCACCTATACTCGTTACACCGTCAGGTATTGTTACACTTGTGAGTAAAGTGCAACCATTGAAAGCAGCTTTACCTATACGCGTTACACTATCCGAGATTGTTACATTTGTGAGTGAAGTACAACTCCGGAAAGCACCATTACCTATACTCGTTACACCGTCAGGTATTGTTACACTTGTGAGTGAATTACACCCCCCGAAAACATAGTCCTTTATTTCACTTACACTCTCAGGTATAGTAAACTCAGTTACTAATTCTCCGTTTAAATATAATTTTTTTGCAAAAGATAACGGGTTGGCAGAAGTATCACTAAAATCAATGTTACACCACGAGGCAATGTCGGTTATGTGTACACTTGTGAGTGAAGTACAATTCTCAAAAGCACCATCTCCTATACTCGTTACACTGTCAGGGATTGTTACGCTTGTGAGTGAAGAGCAGTTTTCGAAAGCAAAATCACCTATACTCGTTACAGGCAAGCCATTATATGTACTCGGAATAACTTTTTCACCCGAAGCATCTTCT
Organism: Clostridia bacterium; assembly: GCA_017501865.1. Classification (GTDB taxonomy): domain Bacteria; phylum Bacillota; class Clostridia; order Oscillospirales; family Acutalibacteraceae; genus DTU089. The sequence goes on from JAFVWD010000035.1 coordinate 1,125, forward strand.
GAGCAACCTGTCACAGAATATGACTGACCATCTTCATTAATTTCAAACGTCAAATTACTTGAAGCAACGATATTATCGGTTTCTACAAAAGCAAATCCGTTATCATTTGCATATCTTTCTGCTTCTGAGCCTTTCGCACCGTAAATTGTGAAGCCTTCAACCTTGTATTCTCTTTCTGCCCATGCATCATATGCATAACCAAATGATTTGCCTTCTATATATATTACACTTGCAGGAATAGTTACACTTGTAAGAGAGGGGCAACAATAGAAAGCAAGCCAACCTATACTCGTTACCCTGTCAGGGATTGTTACACTTGTGAGTGAAGTGCAGCCGTCAAAAGCATTATTCTTTATTTTAGTTACACTGTCAGGGATTGTTACACTTGTGAGTGAAGTACAACCCTTGAAAGCCCCATCACCTATACTCGTTACACTGTCATGGATTGTTATGCTTGTGAGAGAAGAACAACCAGAGAAAGCACCGCACCCTATACTCGTTACACTGTCAGGGATTGTTATGCTTGAGAGAGATTCACAATCCCAAAAAGCATAATCACCTATACTCGTTACAC
>JAFVWD010000348.1 GCA_017501865.1 Clostridia bacterium
ACTTTGAACACAACCTTTTGATTAACGGCTTTAACGAATTTCGCAATATGCTTCTTGAAGAAGAAAAACCGACAGAAGATGTCGATGAATTACTGCTGAAAATAATTGATGCACCTCTTGAAAAAGATAAGAGGAGAAGCGGCTATGAAGCAAGATAGGTTATCTAAAAACAACCTTATACTTTATGCTTGCGGTTTAATACCAGTTATATGGTTTGCTATTTTAACGGCACCGTATATGGGTGAAGGTCTTGTAGGAATAATTGAAAATTTAAATATTGCATTTGCAAATCCTTTTAAAATATTTTTTTGTGAGGACAGCCTTAAAACTGTCCTCATCTTTATTGTGATATATGTTTTGGGTATCGGTATTTACATTTCAAGTGAAAGAAATTACCGCCGCAGAGAAGAACACGGCTCCGCAAAATGGGGAAAGCCCGAAGCAATATCAAAGAAGTATATGGACAAGAAGGATGTATGTGCGAATAAGATTCTCACACAGAACACGGCTATCGGTCTTGACGGCAGAAAACACAGAAGAAATTTAAACATATTATGTGTGGGCGGCTCCGGCTCAGGTAAGACCTTCCACTTTGCAAAAGTCAATATTGTCAATGCCAATACCTCGTTTATTATTCTTGACCCGAAGGGTGAAATTCTCCGTGATACAGGTTATCTTTTAGAAGAAAAAGGTTACAAGATAAAAATACTCGATTTAATAAACATGGAGAAAAGTGATTGCTACAATCCCTTTGTGTATATCAGGGATGATAACGACATTCAGCGTCTTGTGACTAATATTTTCAAAAACACCACACCTAAAGGCTCACAGGCACAAGACCCCTTCTGGGACCAAGCGGCAAGCCTGCTTCTCAAAGCCTTAATATCTTTACTGCACTATGAGGCACCTCCCGAAGACCAAAACTTCCCGACGGTGCTTGAGATGATACGTCAAGGTGACGTCAGCGAGGATGATGAAAATTTCAAGAGTCCTTTAGACAGATTATTTGATGAACTTGAAAAAGAAAAGCCGGGACATATCGCTGCAAGATATTACCGTTCGTACAGAAAGGGTGCAGGCAAAACTCTTAAATCAATTCAGATTACATTACTTGCAAGGCTTGAGAAGTTTGACCTTAACTCACTTGCTTCAATAACACAGAACGATGAAATGGAGCTTGACAAAATTGGCGAAGAGAAAACAGCAGTTTTCTGTCTTATTTCCGATAACGATATGAGCTTTAATTTCATTGTCGGTATGTTATATACTCAACTTTTTCAGCAGTTATATTATCAGGCTGATTTTGTTCACGGTGGCAGACTTCCCGTTCATGTTCACTTTGTGATGGATGAATTTGCCAATGTAGCACTTCCTGATGATTTTGACAAGCTTTTGTCAACAATGCGTTCCCGTGAAATTTCTGTATCAATCATTATACAGAATATGGCACAGCTCAAAGCTCTTTTTGAGAAACAGTGGGAAAGCATAGTGGGTAACTGTGATGAATTCCTCTACCTCGGAGGTAACGAACAGAGCACCCACGAATATGTA
>JAFVWD010000349.1 GCA_017501865.1 Clostridia bacterium
AAAGGAAAAGGGTATTCCTGCAGATTTTCTCCTTGAGAAGGTTTGCACTGCAATTGTTACTTCAGTAAGAAAGGATTACGGCGGAGCAGATGTTGTTTTCTGTGACTGTAATCCGGAGAAAAGCGAGCTTCGCGTTTATCTTAAGAAAACAGTTGTTGAAGAGGTTGAGGATGAAAATACTCAAATCAGTGTTGAAGAAGCAGCAAAGTGGAGAAAAGCTGCAATGCCCGGCGATGTAGTAGAGGTTGTACTTGAAACAAAGCAGTTCGGCAGAATTGCCGCTCAGACTGCAAAGAATGTTATCCGTCAGGGCATCCGTGACGCAGAAAGAGGTCTTGTGTTAAGAGAATTCCAAAGCAAACAGCAAGAGCTTGTAACAGGTAAGGTTCAGAGAGTAGATCCGAAAACAGGCAATGTAACTCTTGAAATAGGTAAAGCAGAAGCTATTCTTCCTAAGGGCGAGCAGGTACCGGGCGAAGTGTTCAAGGACGGTCAGCTTGTAAAGGTTTACATTGTAGATGTAAAGGATACAGAAAAAGGTCCTAAGGCTATGATTTCAAGAACTCATCCGGGTCTTGTAAAACGCCTTTTCGAAACAGAGGTTCCTGAAATTTATGACGGTTCTGTTGAAATTAAATCTGTTTCACGTGAGGCAGGCTCAAGAACAAAAATTGCTGTTTATTCAAAGGATGAAAATGTTGATCCTATTGGTTCATGTATTGGTCCGAGAGGTTCAAGAGTAAGTACTATTGTTGAAGCACTCGGCGGTGAAAAAATTGATGTTGTTGTTTACGACGAGGATCCTGCCAAGTTTATAGCTGCTGCTCTTGCTCCTGCTGAGGTTTTAAGTGTTGAGGTAGACGAAACACAGGAAAAGGTATGTCATGTAACAGTACCTGACACTCAGCTTTCACTTGCTATAGGTAATAAGGGTCAGAATGTTCGTCTTGCAGTAAGACTCACAGGTTGGAAAATTGATATTAAACCCGAAAGCGGTTTTTATGTTCCACAGAATCAATAATTAAGTTGCAAATAATTTGCAGAAAACTTCAATGAAAGGCAACGGTAATAGTCAGTAAAGACCGTTGTGGTGGTAAAAATGGCGGAAAAGAAAATACCATTAAGAAAATGCATAGGCTGTGGCGAGATGAAGCCTAAAAAAGAACTCATAAGAGTAGTAAGAAGTCCTGAGGGTGAAATCAGTGTTGATTTAATCGGAAAAAAATCAGGCAGAGGTGCATATATTTGCCATAGCAAAGAATGTTTTAATAAGGCGAGAAAAAGTAAGCGACTCGAAAAATCGTTCAGCACGCAGATTCCGGATGATGTTTATGACCGTATGTTGTCAGAACTGTAATTTAAAGAAAGGTTTTGTCAATAATGGGAATAAAGGAAATAATGGGTATATTAGGGTTGTCAAGAAGAGCAGGTAAGCTTTGTTGCGGGCACGATGCTGTTATTGAGAGTATAGTTAAGGACAAAGCAACACTCGTAATTCTCTCTTCAGATGCTTCCGAAAGACTCAAAAACGAAATTAAGCATGCTGCAAATTACAACGGAAAAAATATTGAAGTTATAGAGAGTGCATTTTTAATGCAGGATTTTTATTCAGGTATAGGAAAAAAATCTGCAGTATTTTCAATTACCGATCAATCATTTAAAGAAAAAATAAAAACCTTATTCGGGGAGGAACAATATGGTAGTAAAATATAAATTAGGCGATGTAGCCAAAGATTTTAATAAACCGGCAAAAGATATAACTGATCTTCTTCTTAAATTCTTTGAAGAACCGAAGAAAAATCAGACTGCTCTTGAAAATAAAGAACTTGATATTGTTTTTGATGTATTGACTCAGGAAAATCAGGTTGAAAGCTTCAATGAGTATTTTGCTATGCAAAAGCCGGTTAAGAAGGCAGAAAAGAAGACTGCTGAGAAAAAGACAGACGAGAAAAAAGCAGAAAAGAAACCGGAAAAAGCACAGGAAGCTAAAAAAGAAGACAAAAAGCCTGAAAACAAAAAGGCTGCAGATAAAAAAGCTGAGCCTGCAAAACAGAATAAAGAGCAAAAATCAAATGATAAAAAGGCAAAACCGGAACAACAAAAAGCTCCTGAAAAGAAAAATGCAGAACCGAATCTTAACCCGTTCAAGAAAAAAGAGAAAAATAAGAGCGACGCTCCTATGCAATCAAGAACAAAGGGTGAAAGAGTCAGCATTGACACACGTGCAGATAATGTTGAGCTTGAAAAATACAACGAAAAATATGAGAATATTGCACCTGCACACGCAATGAATGATAATATTGCAACAAAGCAGAAGTTAAAACAGAAGAGTCAGCAATACAGAAAGCAAGGTATGCGCTCAAGCAGAAAAGAAACTGAGGCTGAAAGACTTAAGAGGATCGAAGCTGAAAGAGCAAAGAAAACACTTGTTATTACCGTGCCTGAAGAAATCAGCGTAGGTGATCTTGCAGCTATGCTCAAGAGAACGGCAGCTGAGGTTATTAAAAAGCTCTTCTCATTCGGTGTAATGGCATCTGTAAATGAAATAATAGATTATGATACAGCAGAAATTGTTGCAACAGAGCTTGGTGCAAAGGTTAAAAAAGAAGTTGTTGTTACTATTGAAGACAGAATTATAGATGATAGTAAAGACGATGAAAAAGACCTTCTTCCGAGAAGTCCTGTTGTAGTTGTTATGGGTCACGTTGACCACGGTAAAACATCACTTCTTGATGCTATAAGAAATACATCTGTTACAGAAACAGAGGCTGGTGGTATTACTCAGCATATTGGTGCTTACAGAGTAAATCTCAACGGCCAGGAAATTACTTTCCTTGACACACCGGGACACGCGGCATTTACTGCAATGCGTGCACGTGGTGCAATGGCAACAGATATTGCAATACTTGTTGTTGCGGCTGATGACGGTATTATGCCTCAGACAATTGAAGCTATAAACCACGCAAAAGCAGCAGGTGTAAGTGTTGTTGTAGCCATTAATAAGATGGATAAACCTGATGTTTCTCCTGACAGAATTATGCAACAGTTAACAGAGCATGAGCTTATTCCTGAAGAATGGGGCGGTGACGTAATTTGTGTTCCTGTTTCAGCAAAAGCAAGAATGAATATAGATAAGCTCTTAGAGTCTGTTCTTCTTGTTGCAGAAATGAAAGAATTAAAAGCAAATCCGAACAGAGCAGGTAAGGGTATTGTTATTGAAGCAAGACTCGACAAGGGCAGAGGTCCTGTTGCATCATTGCTTGTTCAGAACGGTACTGTTAAATCAGGCGATATTATTGTTGCAGGTACAGCAGTTGGTAGAGTTCGTGTTATGACAGATGACAAGGGCAGAAAGGTTTCAGAAGCAGGTCCGTCTGTTCCTGTAGAAATTACAGGTCTTGCCGAGGTACCTAACGGCGGCGACCAGTTTGACTGTGTATCTGATGAGAAGCTTGCAAGAGAGCTTGTTGAGCAAAGAAAGCAACACAATAAAGAAGAACAGTTCAAGTCATTCCAGAAGGTTACACTTGACACACTCTTCGATTCTATTAATGTTGGCGAGCTTAAAGATCTTAATGTTATTGTTAAGGCGGACGTTCAGGGTTCTGTAGAAGCAGTTCGTCAGAGTCTTGAGAAGCTTACAAATGAAGAGGTAAGAGTAAGAGTTATTCACGGTGGTGTAGGCGCAATTAATGAATCTGATGTTATGCTTGCAAATGCATCAAATGCAATTATTGTCGGATTTAACGTGCGTCCTGATGCTGTTGCTACAGTCAACGCAGAACGTGATGGCGTTGAAATGAGAATGTACAGAGTTATTTACGATTGCATTGAAGAAATTGAAGCTGCTATTAAGGGTATGCTTGCACCAAAATACAGAGATGTAGAAATGGGTAAAGCAGAGGTAAGAAGCGTGTTCAAGTTTTCTTCATCAGGTATGATTGCAGGTTGTTATGTAACTGACGGTAAAATTACAAGAAACTCTAAAATTCGCGTTGTCCGTGACGGTATTGTTGTATTTGAAGATGAAATTGCATCACTCAAGAGATTTAAAGATGATGTCAAGGAAGTTGCAACAGGTTATGAATGCGGTGTAGGACTTGAAAAATTCAATGATATTAAAGAAGGCGACGTATTAGAGGCTTATATTGTTGAAGAATACAAAGACTAAGTTCTATTCTCTTTTATGAAAGGAGAAAACTATGGGCACATATAAACAAGACCGTGCAGCAGAAGATATTAAAAGAGAGCTTGCTGCCGTTATAAGAGAACTCAAGGACCCGAGAATTGCGGAGCATCTTATAAGCGTTTCGAGGGCAGAGGTTACAGGTGACCTTTCTTATGTAAAGGTTTATATAAGTGCAATTGAGGGGCTTGAAACTGCTAAAAATGCGGTTAAAGCACTTACAAATGCATCAGGACTTATTCGTAGAGAGGTTGGTAAAAGACTTCGTCTCAGAAAGGCTCCGGAGTTAAAATTCATTGCTGATGACTCAATTGAATATGGTATGAGTATCGCGAAAAAATTAGAAGATTTAGTGGATGATTAATTTTCGTTGCGGTGATTGCATTTCAAAGTGTAATCACCGCGAGAAGGGAAAGTAAAAGATGGTTATTGATCTTAAACAATGCGTTGAAATATTGAAAGAAAATGATAATTTTCTTGTTTTATCACACGAGCACCCTGACGGCGATACATTAGGCAGTGCATTTGCATTGATGTCTGCACTCAAAAAGCTCGGAAAAAAAAGAGCTTTTATGTGCAGCGATGAAATGTCTAAAGATTTTTCTTATATGTATGAAGGAATTGAAAACGATGATATCGGTGAAAATCCTTTTGTTGTAGCAGTAGATGTTGCAGATACTCATCTTTTGGGTGATTTGGCAGAAAAGTACGGAGATAAGATAAATCTTTGTATAGACCATCATATGTCAAATGCATATTTTGCAGAAAAACTTCTTTTAGAGAACAGAGCAGCTGCGTGCGAAATTGTTTTTGAGGTAATAAAAGCTTTGGGTGTTGAAATAGATGAGTATATTGCAAATTGTCTTTATACAGGTATTTCGACAGATACAGGCTGCTTCCGTTATCAGAACACAAATTCAAAAACCTTCCGTTCAGTAGCAGACCTTGTTGAAATTGGTGTTAACACAAAAATGATTAACAAGCTTATGTTTGAAACAAAAACAAAAAGCTTTCTTGAGCTTGAGCTTCTGGCAAGAAAAACACTTGAATATCACTTTGACGAAAAGTGTGCAATTATTACTATAACCCAGGCAATGTATGAGGAAAGCGGCTCAAATGAGCATGAATGTTATCCTATTACAGCACTTCCCCGTCAGATAGAAGGTGTGCTTGTAGGGGCTGTAATAAAAGAAAAACAAAGCGGAGCATACGGTATTTCAGTAAGAACTGAAGGGGATATTGATGCTTCTGAAATTTGTGCAAGACTCGGCGGAGGCGGACACGCAGGTGCGGCGGGTTGCGAAAGTAAGGATGATTACGAAACTACTAAAAATAAAATTTTAGAGTCAATTCGTTTATCGTTAGGAAGTTAATATATGACAGGTATAATTCCTTTGAACAAAGGCGATAATATGACATCGTTTCTGGCCGTAAAAAGAGTCAGAGGTATAGTTGGTGAAAAAAAGTGTGGGCACACAGGTACACTTGACCCTATGGCAACAGGTGTTCTGCCTGTTGCTTTGGGTGGTGCTACAAGATTTATTGAACTTTTACCCACCCATAAAAAGGCTTATAAAGCGTCATTTAAGCTGGGACTTAAAACAGATACACTTGATATATGGGGCGAGATAACCGAAGAAAACGGTAAAACTGCATCGGAAGAACAGGTTTTAGAATTATTGCCTCAATTTTTGGGTAAAATAAAACAGCTTCCGCCTATGTATTCTGCATTGAAAAAAGACGGTGTACGGCTTTACGAGCTTGCAAGGCAAGGTATAGAGGTTGAAAGAGAGTACAGAGAATGTGAAATTTTTTCATTGGAAATCAGCAGAATTTCAGAAGATGAATTTTCGCTTTTTACAGAGTGCTCTGCCGGTACATATATCCGTTCTTTGATAAGTGATATAGGTGAAAGCTTAAACACGGGTGCGGTAATGACCTCATTGAACAGAACCTTTGCTTGTGGTATAAGCGAAAGAGAATGTGTTACTCTTGAACAGCTTGAACAGTACAGGGATGAAAATCTGCTTGAAAAAATAATTATTCCTGTAGATAAAATGTTGGAGGTTTATCCTGCGGTAACAGTAACGAAGGCGCAAAGCATACGTTTTAAAAACGGCGGCGAGCTTTTGAAAAGCAGAGTTAAGGGTGAATTTTCTGACGGACTTGTCAGAGTGTACTCTGACAATGAGTTTTTAGGACTTGGTGAATCTTTTGAAAATAATGAAAATCTTATGGTCAAAAGAGTTTATGTTCACAGATAAATAAATATCTTAGGAGATATTTTATGAATAAAAAAAGTGGCGGTTTAGCCGTTGCACTCGGAACATTTGACGGTTTCCATTCAGGGCATAAAAAAGTAATAGAAAATGTAATAAAAAGCGGGGTAAAGCCGGCGGTGCTTTTATTTAATGAACACCCGCAAAAGGTTCTTTTTTCAAAATCCCCGGGTGAATTAATAACAGAAAAAACAAGAAATGAATTGCTGCAAAGCTGGGGTGTTGAACCTATAGTGCTTGATTTTGCTGAAATTTCAGGGCTTTCTTATGAGGAGTTTTTTTATGATATTTTAGTGAATAAAATAGGCGCTACAACCCTTTCCTGCGGCTTTAACTATAGATTCGGAGCAAAAGCTATGGGCGATTCTCAAAAGCTCAGGCAGCTTTGTGAAAAAGAGAATATGCAGCTTTTTGTCAGTGAAGCAGTTATTTATAATGGCGAACCCGTAAGTTCAACAAGAATAAGACAAGCAGTAAAAGATGGCGACATTGAGCTTGCAAATGCAATGCTCGGAAGAGAGTTTTCATATGATTTTCTTGTTGTTCACGGTGATGCAAGAGGCAGAACAATAAATTCCCCGACAATTAATCAGTTTTTCTCGGAAGATTTTATTGTGCCGCAGTATGGTGTGTATGCTTCTTTTTCAGTTATTGACGGTAAAAAATATCCGTCTGTTACCAATGTAGGGGTAAGACCAACAATAGGTAATTCACAAAAAAGAAGTGAAACAAACATTGTCGGTTATGACGGTGATTTGTATGATAAAAATATAGATGTTCATCTTCTGAAAAAAATACGCGGGGAAATTAAATTCCCGGGGCTTGATGAGTTAAGAGCACAAATAGAAAAGGACCGTGAATTATCGGTAAGAATATCAAAAGAGAAGGGGATTATTTTATGAGTAAAGAAAAAATTATAATATCACCTTCAATTCTTGCTGCCGATTACGGAAAATTGGCGGAGGAAATTAAAAAAGTTGTTGCTTCAGGTGCGGAGTATGTTCACATAGATGTTATGGACGGACATTTTGTGCCGAATATTTCAATAGGAATTCCTGTTGTACAGTCCATAAGAAAAGTGACAGATGCAGTTTTTGACTGTCATTTAATGATAAGTAATCCTATAGATTACGTGGATGAATTTATAAAAGCGGGAGCGGATTTAATATCCTTTCATGTAGAAAGCAACAGTAATATAACTGAAACGATTAAAAAAATTACAAGCGCCGGCAAAAAAGCGGCACTTGTGGTTAAGCCTGCTACACCTATAGAAGAGGTTTTTCCGTATCTTTCAGAGATTTCTATGGTTCTTATAATGACAGTAGAGCCGGGTTTTGGTGGGCAAAGCTTTATGGAGGCAATGCTTCCTAAAATTAAAAAGCTTAAAGAAGAAGCAGAAAAACAGAATGTTCAGCTGGATATTCAGGTTGACGGAGGTATTGATGATAAAACTGCTCCGCTCTGCAAATCCGCGGGGGCAAATGTGTTGGTTGCAGGCAGTTACATATTTAAATCACCTGATACTGCAAAGGCTATAGAAACACTTAAGGCTTGAAGTGATTTTCCGTTGAAGAAAAATCCGGGCTGTTTTCTTTAATGCTTCTTTTCAGAGGTGTGCCGTATTCGAAAATGCGGTTTAAAAGCTCACTTTCATTGAAGAAAATGTCGCCAAAATCACTTAGTATGTAAGAGATTCTGGCACCGCCCGTTATTTTTGGGTAGATTATAAAATAAAGCTTCTTACAATACGAAAACAGCCTGAATTCTTTGTAAAGCTCAGGTGTTTTTTCTAAAACCTTAATGGCATCTAAAAAGGCGTCTGAGTCGAGTGCTTTGAAAATAACAGGCTCGGCATCTTTTTTCATAATGAGCTTTTTTCTTGATTTGCCATCGGTGAAGGGCATAGTGGTAAAGCACATTATACAACCACCGTCATCGCTTTGAGTTACTTCAATCAGTATTTTGCCGTCGGTATCAATATTTTTTCCTAATGAACGTTTGGCTTCATCTAATATTGTCCATATAACGCGACGTGTTTCTATGTTTGAGTAATCCATTTCATCGTAGGTTATATCGAGCTCATTCATATCTTTATCGGAAAGTGCGACAAGTATTTTTTCGTCTCCGATAGCTTCAATTTTCAAAATATCGTCTCCTTTGGAGTGGGTTTTGTTGTTTTTGCTCACTCTTATATATTAATATGGTATCGCAATCAAAACAATGCAAAAAATATGGAAAGGTAAATGTAAATGAAATTTTCAGTAAGTACATACAGCTTGAGTGGTCTTGTCGGTAAAAATGATATAAAAGAAAAGGACCTTATAAGAATTGCAAAGGAAATCGGATTTGACGGAATAGAATTTGCGGAGATTAATCCTCCTGAAGGTCAGGGTAAAAAAGAATATGCAAAAGAATTGAATGAAGAGTGTAAAAAATACGATATAGTTCCTGTTCAGTATTCAATCGGCGCTGACTTTATCAACGGCAGCGACGGAGATATTGAAAAGGAAATAGAACGTTTGAAATATGAGGTTGAGGTAGCTGAAATTCTTGGTGTCAGCGGAATGCGTCACGACGGAACTTCAGGATTTTGTGGCGATGATAAGAAGATAAAGGGTTTTTCCGAAGCATTGCCATATCTTGTAAAAGGCTGCAAGGCTGTTACGGAATATGCCAAGACAAAGGGTATTCGTACAATGATGGAAAACCACGGATATTTTTGTCAGGACAGCGACAGAGTTGAGAAAATCGTAACGGGTGTTGCGGACAGCAACTTCGGCTTGCTTCTTGATATGGGTAATTTCCTTTGTGCAGATGA
>JAFVWD010000350.1 GCA_017501865.1 Clostridia bacterium
GAAGGAAAGGATTAAACTGAAATGTCTTTAAAAATAGCAATAACAAAGTACTCTGCCCAATTAAAAGCGATATTACCAAGCAGTGAGGTTGAGTATGAATTATCAAAAGAAAATCCTATAAAACTTACAGCTTCTGAAAGAGTAAAGCTTTCGTTCGCCTGCATTGCGGATACTCATTTTTCTAAAAAGGAGTATCTTGCTCACAATTTGGAGAACTGCTTAAAGGATATTTTTAACAGCCCTGATAAATTTGATGCTTTACTTATGGCAGGAGATATAGCCGAATTAGGCAGAAAAGCTGAGTACAAAAGATTTTTCAAGGTTTTCGATGCTTACAAGGATAAAATAAAAATCTTTTTAACTATGGGTAACCACGATGTACGATTACAATACGGGCGCAACCAGAAAATTATTATGAATAAGGTTAACGAGTATCTTAATATTGATACAAACAGAAAAAGCTACTATTCATACGATTTAAATGGTTATACATTCATAGTTATAGGTACCGAAAAACGTGTACTTGAAAAGGCTTATATAAGCAAAGAGCAAATAGAATTTTTACGAAAAGAGCTTGAAAGAGCAACAAAAGACAATAAACCTGCATTTGTTATGTGTCATCAGGCATTCCAATTCACACACGGTCTTCCTGAGGTATGGAAAACAGGCGATATGGGTGAACAGTCTGACGATGTAAGAGCTGTAATGGAGCAATTCAAAAATGTTTTCTTTATAAACGGACATCTTCACGGTGGCGTATTCGAAAAAACATTTGAGATTCTTAATGAGGAAAACGGTGTTTACTCCTTAAGTGTTCCTGGTTACAGAAAGCCTAATAATTTCGGAATAACCGACCTTGGTGTAGGTTACATAGGCGAGGTTTACGATGATAAGGTTATTTTTAAAGCCCGTAATTTTGTTGAGGGTAAAAATATAGAAAGTGAATTTGCCGAATATAGTATTAATTTGAAATAAGGTAGAACAATGAAATTAGCAGTTAATGTAGAAGAAAGCTTTTTTGATATCCCTTTAAAAGAACAAATTACATATGTAAAAAAAGCGGGATTTGACGGTGTGTTTTTTAACTGGAGTGACAGTGAAGAATTCACAGAAAATGTAAACTTTGCAAGAGAAACCGGATTAGAAATCGCCTCTGTACACGCACCTTTTGATGGTGTCTGTGATATGTGGACCGAAGAAAAGCCCCCTATTTTTCACAAGCTTATTAAATGCATTAATGATTGTGGCAAGCTTAATATAAATACACTTGTTTGTCATGTTTATATTGGATTTGATACAGTTGCTAAAGTAACCGATACAGGTATAAAGAACTTCTCCCTTTTAATTGATGAAGCAGAGAAATATGATTTGAATTTAGCATTTGAGAACACTGAAGGTGTCGAGTGTCTTTACGGTATAAAAAAGCATTTATCTCACAGAAAAAACTGTGGTTTTTGTATTGATACAGGTCACGAGCTTTGCTATAATGCCGGTTACGATTTATTAAAGGATTTCGGAAACAAGCTGTTTTTCTTACATATAAACGATAATATGGGTGTTACCGGTGACAGGGTTTTCTGGACAGATGATGCTCATATTATGCCTTACAAGCAAGGGAAGGTTAACTGGGAACGACTCTGTAGTAACCTAAAAAGACTCGGCTGGGATAAATGGATAAGTCTTGAGCTTTGTATGAAAAACAAACCGGGTAAACATACGCACGATGATTTAATTGATATAACTCCCACCGAATTTTTCAATATGGCTTTTAACACTGCCAAAAGAATTGAAGGTAACATAAATGACTGATTACGAAAAAATGCAATCGGGCGAAATATACAACCCGAATAACGAAGATATTTTTAATGAGCAGATAAAATGTCTTGACAAGCTTTATGATTTTAATGCTACGCGACCTACCGAGCTTGAAAAACGCTCTGAAATGTTAAAAGATATGTTTTGTGAGGTTGGCGAAAACTGTTACATTGAACCGCCGCTACATTCAAATTGGGGCGGTAGGCATGTTCATTTAGGTAATAATGTTTATTGTAATTTTAACGCAACGCTGGTTGATGATACACACATTTACATAGGAGACTACACAATGTTAGGCCCCAATGTTGTAATTGCAACTGCGGGACATCCTGTTTTACCTGAATTGAGAGAGCAGGCTTTACAGTACAATTTACCTGTTCACATAGGCAAGAATTGCTGGCTCGGTGCAGGAGTCATAGTTCTCCCGGGTGTTACCATTGGAGACAATACAGTTATAGGCGCAGGCAGTGTTGTTACTAAAGATATACCTTCAAATGTAGTTGCTGTCGGTAATCCGTGTAAAGTTTTAAGAGAAATAAACGAACACGACAGAGAGTTTTATTATAAAGACAGAAGAATAAAATTATAAAATAACAAGGTGATTCAACTGAATGAATCACCTTGTTATTTTATTCTTTCTTTTTATTATAAACAAATATCATTACACCATACATTACACTAAGAGCAGCTGTAGCCCAGACTACATATACCCCGGTTGTTAATTTTGCAAACTCCTCTTGTTCTTCAGTTTCAATAAAGCTGATTTGCTTATTAACATCATCAAATTTAATTTGTTCGTCCATACGATATAAAATATCATTACCTGAATCAAAAACGACAAACTCTTTTATAAATTCAGTTTTTCTTTCTTCTGTATCAAATTCAATTTCATTATCTGCAATATATCTTTCTATTACATTATAACCACTATGAGTTTCTTCTGAAATTATATGTATTTCATTTAAAACCAATGTGTCATCCTCTTCAGAAATAATCTCATACAATGTAATACCCTCGGTGAATACTTTCTTTATTTTATTATATTCATTAACACCTTTTTCATAAGAACCGTAAACCTCGCTATCGACAAAATCAAAAGTATATTCAATAGGTTCTATTGAAGTAAATCCGTAAACTGAAACAATCGTTGTTATAATAACTACAACTATAGTAATCACGGTTGATATTACAGTTAATTTCTTCTTCAACTTTTTCTTTTGCAATGAAACAGAATTCAAAGCTAATTTCTTTTTTAATAAAGAACGTAAGAAAAAAGTTACTATAATACTTAAGAAAGTTGTTGGTATTAAAAGAAAACTCAGATTAAGTTGTACTCCGAAGTATGAATTCATACCAATCATTACATAAAAGAAAATATTTACCATAAATAAAAAGAATGTCAATGAATTTGCTTCAAAATCCTTTTTTGTAATATTTTCTCTTGTTTTTTTAGCAATTACAAACCCTGTACCAACTAACGAGCCACTCGCAAGAGCAAGCGAAAGATAAAAACCGTTCAAGCCAAACCCCGTAAAATCAACAATAATAGAAAGCACAACAAGTAAACCAACTCCAATAATGCTTAGTACTTTTGAAAAGTTCAGAAACTTATCGAGTTTTTCATATTTAATTTCTTCAATTAATTTTTCTTTTGTGTTGTTGCTTTCATTCCGTTTTCCTTGCAGAAGTTCATCAGTTGTAATTCCATAAAATCCTGCAAGCTCTGTAAGCATTGTTATTTCCGGATATCCTTCATCACGTTCCCATTTACTTATTGTTTTGTTTGACACATTAAGGTTATCTGCAACCTCTTGTTGAGTAAAACCTTTCTCTTTTCTTAATTCACTAAGAAAAGTTCCCATTGATTTTTTATTCATAGTTTAATCCCCTTTTAAATTTGCTAAGTTACATTTACGACGTCGTTGTTTGTTTCTCGCAACATTATTTTCGCATATGACAATAAAAAAATCAAGAAACTCTTCGCAGAACTACTCTACTAATCGTAGAATCGCTTTAAAATCAAGGGTTTCTACCGTTAATTCACAATTCTCTCTCAACGCAAAAACGGTGTAGCAGTTACCTGCTACACCGAATTTTAATAAGTTAATCAGTCCTTATAGTACTAATTATTCAATGATATCTGTAACAGCACCTGAACCAACTGTACGGCCGCCTTCACGGATAGCGAAACGAAGACCTTTTTCGATAGCGATTGGAGTGATGAGTTCAACGATCATTTCAACGTTATCGCCAGGCATGCACATTTCTGTGCCTTCTGGAAGAGTGATAACACCTGTAACGTCAGTTGTTCTGAAGAAGAACTGTGGACGATAGTTGTTGAAGAATGGAGTATGACGGCCACCTTCATCTTTAGAAAGAACATAAACTTGACCTTTGAACTTTGTGTGAGGCTTAATTGAGCCTGGTTTACAAAGAACCTGACCACGTTCAATACCTTTTCTGTCGATACCACGAAGAAGAGCACCGATGTTGTCACCAGCCTCAGCATAATCGAGGAGCTTGTGGAACATCTCAACACCTGTACAAACAGTCTTGCTGCTTTCTTCCTTAAGACCAACGATTTCAAGCTCGTCGCCAACTCTGAGCTGACC
>JAFVWD010000351.1 GCA_017501865.1 Clostridia bacterium
CAGGTGTTCCTATAGGCGGAGCAATAGGCGACCAGCAGTCTGCACTTTTCGGTCAGGCTTGCTTTAATGCAGGACAGGCGAAAAACACCTACGGTACAGGCTGTTTCCTTCTTATGAACACAGGCGATAAGAGAATTCACTCTAAAAATCAGCTTATTGAAGGTATTGCCTGGGGACTTAACGGTAAGGTTACTTACGACCTTGAGGGTAGCGCGTTTAATGCAGGTTCTGTTATAAAATGGCTTCGCGATGAATTGCGTATGATTTCAGAACCGTCAGAATGTGACTTTTTGGCAGAGAGTGTCGAGGATTCTAACGGTATTTACCTTGTTCCTGCCTTTACAGGTCTTGGCGCACCTTATTGGGATATGTATGCCCGCGGATGTATAGTGGGCTTAACCCGTGGTACAAACAGAGCGCATTTTGCAAGAGCGGTACTTGAAAGTATAACATATCAGGTTACAGACCTTATCGATGCTATGTCTAAAGACAGCGAAATTCTTATTTCAGAAATACGTGTTGACGGCGGTGCTTCTGTAAGCAATATAATGCTTCAGATTCAGGCAGATATGTCAGGAGCAAAGGTTAACAGACCGAAGCTTGTGGAAACAACAGCACTCGGCGCAGCTTATATGGCAGGTCTTGCAGTCGGATTCTGGAAAAATCTTGAAGAAATCGAAACCGACCGTGAAGTAGACCGAATCTTCATCCCCAATGTCAACACCGAAAAACGTGAGAAAATGCTTAAGGGATGGCATAAGGCAGTAAAATGCTCTATGAATTGGGAAGAGGCTTGATGGATGCTTGCGTTTATTTCGCGCCTTTTCTGCCCAAACTCGCGTACCCTTGTACGCTTCGGGGCATAAAAAACGCGAACTAAATCACAATCATCACATCAATCCGTCTGTTTTAAGTTTTTGTAAAATTTAAGTAACAAAAAACTTAACGGATGAATATGTTGTATTTTGTGACTTTTTGCCAAGCTTACATACCCTTGTATGCTTCGGGGGTCGTAAAAAGTCATATAGCAAAAAATGTAGAAAACAATATGAAATAAATAAAAAATTATCCCATTTTAGCTCGAGAAAGTACTTAAAATGGGATAATTGATTTGTTATAATAGTAATGTAGGGCAATCAGAAAGGTGATTTGTCTGTAATATAACAGTAAGGAATTTTATTATGGAAACAACAATTTTATTTATTCTCTTTGGTATAATTATAGTTTTGCTCGGAGTGTGCCTGTTTTTGCTCATCTCTTTAAAGAAAAACGGAAATGACGGAGCTATTTTTGATGAACTTCGTTACAATCGTGAAGAAATGGCAAACGGTAGCCGTGCTTCACGAGAGGAAGTAACAAGAGGACTTGAAAAGGTTGACACAAGACTTAATGCATTAAGAGAAGAAAATTACAAAAGTCGTATAGATATGACTGAAAAAATAACAGAATCTCTCAATGTTATAAGACAAAATAATATTGAGCAGAATGACAGACAGACACGTTTTATAGTTGAATCTGTTGCAAAGCTTCAGGAAAGTAATGAAAAAAAGCTTGAAGAAATGCGTGTTACAGTTGATGAAAAATTGACTTCTACACTCACAACAAGACTTAATTCTTCATTTAAAACTGTTTCTGAACAGCTCGAAAATGTTTATAAATCCTTAGGTGAAATGAAAGAGCTTTCGCAAGGTGTTACGAATAATGTTACATCTTTAAACAGGGTGCTTACAAATGTAAAGGCACGCGGTACCTGGGCAGAGGTTCAGTTAGAATCACTTTTAGATCAGACAATACCGGGGATGTATATTAAAAACTATTCACCGAAAACAAATGGTGAACGGGTTGAGTTTGCGGTTAAAATACCAAGCGGAGAAGGTAAGGATGAAGTAATTTATTTACCTATTGACTCGAAGTTCCCTATGGAGGATTACATAAGACTTTGTAATGCAGCAGAGTCTGCTGATCCGGAGCTTTTAAAGAGTGCAAGAAAAGCACTTGAGGACAGAGTTTTAGCAGAAGCAAAAGATGTTAAAAAGTATATAGAACCGCCCAAAA
>JAFVWD010000352.1 GCA_017501865.1 Clostridia bacterium
CCGTGAGCATCTGTCAACGGAACAGGCTCATTTTTTCCGTTTCCTGAAACTAAAACAACAGCAACTATTATTGCAACTATTAACACAGCTGCAATAGGTAATATTGTTTTTATATTTTTAGCCTTTGCTCCCGTCTTTACCTTAACAGGTGATTTCTCAGGAGCTTCTTTTTTTATTTCAGCCTTTTCTTCCTTTTTCTCGGGAATTATTGCCGGAGCAGCCTTTTTCTCAGGCTCCTCTTTCTTTTCTTCTTTTAATTCCGTCTTTTTTGCTTCATCATTTTTAATTTCTTTTTCAGGAACAGCTACAGGAGCAGCAACCTTTTCTGTCTGCTCTTTTTTCTCAGGCTTTGCTTCTTCCTTTTTTTCCGGAACATTTTCAGGAGCTTTTGCAGTAGCAGCCTCTTTCTGAGGCACCTTTTTCTCCGGTGCTTTATTTTCATTTTTCAGTGCATCTGTCGCTTTACCACCCTTTTTTGTTCTTTTCATTGGTGGCGGTGCAGCTTTTTTTATTTCATTAGTCTCATTGTTTACACCGTTTGGATTAACTTTATTTTCCATAAAATTACTTCCTCCAATATCAGTAACCCGTAAAATCCGAGCATTATAATCGTATTCTAATTTATAATACCATAAAAATGTTTCTTTTTCAATCTTCAAACGCACAAATTTTAATGCTAATTTTTTTCACTTTTCACAATAAATTGCAGATTCTTAATTCTTTTTGAAAAATTACATAAAAAGAAGGTGGTTTTATTATGGAATATCAATAATTTTGCTTTTTGTTCGCATTTTAATCAAAAAAATCATTGTAAATCGAAAAAATATGTGCTATTATAACAAATACAGAACGTTTTTCGGTAAAATCAATCCGGTAATCCGTAAAACTTTTAGTTTATGCTCTAACAGAGGGAGGAATTCATTTGAGCACATATTCTAAAGAGAACATAAGAAATGTTGCCATTACAGGCCATGCAGGTAAAGGTAAAACAACTCTTGCTGAGGCAATGCTTTTTGTTTCAGGCGCTACTGACAGATTAGGCAGAGTTGCTGAAGGTAATACTGTTCTTGACTTTGATGCAGAAGAAAAAAGAAGAAAGGTTTCTATTTCTTCAAGTATGGCATTTACAGAATGGAGAAACAGAAAGGTTAATATTTTTGATACTCCCGGTCTTTTTGACTTTGAGGGTGGCAGATGCGAAGCTATGCGTGCATGCGAAACAACTATTGTTGTTCTTTCTGCCGGCAAAGGAATAGATGTTGGCGCTGAAAAAGCTCTTAGCGCCGCAGGTAAAATGAATATTTCAAAAATCATTGCAGTTACTAAGTGTGATGGCGATGAGAGAGATTTTTATAAAACACTTGATGCACTTAAGGTTCGTTACGGTACTTCCATTTGTCCGGTTGTCGTTCCTTATATGGTTAACGGTAAAGTAGATTGCTACGTAAACTTCTTACAGAATAAAGCTTTTAAATACGTTGACGGAAAAGCAACAGAAGTTGCAATTCCTGATGATGATCGCATAAACGGAATTCACGAAGCATTTACAGAGGCTGTTGCTACAGGTGACGATGACCTTATGTTGAAATTCTTTGATGGTGAAGAGTTTACACACGATGAAATAGTAATGGGTCTTTCAAAGGGTGTTCACGACGGTACTGTTGTTCCTGTCTATGCTTGCTCAGGCTACACAACAGATGCTGTTGACTTACTTCTCAACGGTATAACAAAGCTTGCACCTGCTCCAAAGGGTGAAGATGATATTGAATGTGATGAAAACGGCAATCTCGCAGCTATCTGCTTTAAAACTGTTGCCGACCCGTTCATTGGTAAAATGTCTTTCTTCAAGGTAGTGTCAGGTAAAATTACCGCTGACACACAGCCTTACAATCCTCGTACAGAACAGGTTGAAAAAATGGGTAAGCTTGTTTTTGTAAAAGGCGGTAAGCAAGAAGATGCAGCTGCTATTACTGCAGGTGATATTGGTGTTGTTACAAAGCTTTCAGGCTTTAAAACCGGTGATACTATGTGTTATCAGAAAGCACCTGTTTCACTTTCACCTGTTTCATTCCCTACTCCTTGCTATTCAATGGCAGTTAATGTTCTTAAAAAGGGTGAAGAGGATAAGGTTGCTTCAGGTCTTTCTAAGCTTGCTGACGAAGACGGTTCTTGCTCATTTATTACAAATAAAGAAACAAGAGAGCAAGTTCTTTCAGGCTTAGGTGAACAACATCTTGATACTATAGTTACCAAGCTTAAGAATAAATTTGGTGTTGAAGTTGAATTAACCGTTCCGCGCGTTGCTTACAGGGAAACAATCCGCAAGGTTGTTGACAAGCAAGGCCGTCATAAGAAACAGTCCGGTGGTCACGGTCAGTTTGGTGATGTATGGATTCGCTTTGAGCCTTATATGGGTGAAGAAGATTTTGTGTTTACATCTGACGAGGTTGTCGGCGGTGCAGTTCCTAAGAACTTCTTCCCTGCTGTAGAAAAGGGACTTCGCGATTGTGTTGCTCAGGGTCTTATAGCCGGATATCCTATGGTAGGAATTAAAGCTGCACTTCACGATGGTTCTTACCACCCTGTTGACTCTTCTGAAATGGCATTTAAAACTGCAGCAAGACTTGCTTTCAAAGCAGCAATTCCGGATGCAAAGCCTACTATTCTTGAGCCTATAGGAACACTTAAATCTATTATTCCTGATGACTACTTAGGTGATATTATAGGTGACGTTAACAAACGTCGCGGCAGAGTTTTAGGTATGGCTCCTGCTGACCAACCAAAAATGCAGGAACTTATTGCTGAGGTTCCTATGGCGGAAATGGGTGACTTCGCAATTTCACTTCGTTCTGTTACTGCAGGTCGTGGTTCATTCACTCTTGAATTTGCCCGCTATGAAGATGCACCTGAAGCAATTGCAAAGAAGGTTATTGAAGAAGCAAATATTTCTGACAATGACGATGATTAATGTTTAACATTTTAAAAGTGTTTCACGAGAAACAAAACTTCAATGTTTCTCGTGAAACATATTTTTTTGTTTAACAACACGCTATTAACAATTCTTTAATCTTATTTATTACATTGTTTTTACTTAATTCATTTTCTATTCATAATTATACCGTATACTGAGTGCGTGCTAAGAAAGGGAGCCGCACCCGAGTATTAGTTACTTATTCCTTATGTTATATAAGGAATTGACCCCTCCTCAAGTAAACCATGGCTTTGAGTGTTATACTAAGGCCGGGAAAACAACGACTGTCCCCTCAGTCGTTGTTTTTCTTTTTTATATGAATATTTGTTTTAAAAATGCCAATAACATAATGTGAAAACTTTTCTGAAGAAAGGACTTTATATTATGGAAAACAAGAAAAATAATAAAACAAATATTAAATTCAAGGTGGCATATGCTTTTGCAGTTGTTATTGCCTTAGGCACAGTAGTGTTTGCAAAGATATCCACAGAAAGAAATTTAGGCAATATTAAAAGCCTCGAAGAACAACCTGTTACAATAACAACTACAGAAAGCACAACAATACTCATAGAAGAAACAGTAAGACAAAACTTAGAAAATGTTCCCGACACACGAGAAGAAACTGAAAAAATAACTACCGAAGATAAATATAATACTCCATACAAAGATTATTACTGTTTGCCGTTTGGAAACAAAATAGTAAAGGATTTTAATAAAAATACTCTCGTTTACTCAGAAACAATGGGCGATTGGAGAACACACCAGGGAATTGACTTTGCGGGAGAAGAAGGTACAGCTGTAGTTGCAATAAGCTACGGAGAAGTAATTTCTATTTATGACGATGCACTTTTCGGAACCTGTGTTCTTATTGACCACGGCAATGGTGTTACAGCAAAATACTGCGGATTAAATAAAGACACATTAAATGTAGAAGAACACTCCATAGTAAATATAGAATCAGTAATAGGTCATTCAGACTTTGTTCCGTCAGAAAAAAGCGAAGGCAGTCACATTCATTTTGAAATAACCTATAACGGAGAAATAGTCGAGCCACTTGAGCTTATGGGAAAATAAAAAGAGTTAACCGAACGCACATCTGTTTCAAGGACAGATGTGCTTTAAATATATAAAAAAGACTTGTAAAAATATCTTCTTTGTGTTAATATGAAAAATGTGTTAAATATTGTCTGTTACACAAAAATAAAAGGAGGTATATATACTAATGAAAGCAAAAAACATTGTTTCAAAAATTTTACTTTGTGCTTTTATAATTGCATTTATGGTTATTTGTGCCGTAATGACTCCGGCAACAAATGCAATCGGTTCATTATGGGCATTGTTACCACCCGTAATTGCTATCTGCCTCGCACTCATAACAAAAGAAGTTTACTCTTCCCTTTTTGTTGGTATAGTTGTAGGTGGTCTTTTAGCAACATCATTTAACGGACTTCACACTGTTGGAGCTGTTATAAGCGACGGTTTCATAAGCGCCGTTTCAGGTAACGCAGGTATTTTCATTTTCTTGGTTCTTTTAGGTGCACTCGTTGCACTTATAAACAAAGCCGGCGGTTCTGCCGCTTTTGGAGAATGGGCATCAAAACACATAAAAACAAAGGTTGGTGCTTCTATAGCAACATTCCTTTTCGGTGTTCTTATTTTCATTGATGACTATTTTAACTGCTTAACTGTTGGTTCAGTTATGCGCCCTGTTACAGACAAAACAAAAATTTCACGTTCTAAGCTTGCATATTTAATAGATGCTACTGCAGCGCCTGTTTGTATGATTGCTCCTATTTCATCGTGGGCAGCAGCAGTTTCTTCTTATGCTCCTAAAGATGTTAACGGTATTTCACTCTTCTGCAGTGCAATTCCTTTTAACTTCTACTCATTAATGACCTTCGTTTTCATAATTACCCTTACTTTAATGAAGTTTGACTACGGTCCTATGAAGCTTCACGAGATGAATGCTTCAAAAGGTGACCTTTTCACATCAGGTGAAATAAAGGCAGAAGATGAAGAAGAGGCAGTTGTAAAAGGCAAAGGTAAGGTTATAGATTTAGTTTTACCTATAATAATACTTATAGCAATAAGTGTTTTCGCTCTTGTTTATGTCGGCAGATGTATGGGCGAAAAGTGGGTATTTGCAGCTTCTAATTATGATGCATCATTAGGATTTATAGATGCATTTGCAAATACAGATGCAACAGTAGGTCTTCCTTGGGGCGGTATAATTGCTCTTGTTGTTACTATTATTTACCTTATAGCAAGAAGAGTTATTACTTTTAAAGATGCAATGGAATGTATTCCTAAGGGATTTATTGCTATGGTTCCGGCTCTTCTCATTCTTACCATGGCAACAACTCTTAAAAATATGACAAATCTTCTCGATGCTTCAGGCTTTGTAGAAGGTGCTATGGCAAATGCAGGCAGTCTTCGTAATTTCTTACCTGCAATCATTTTCTTAGTTGCTTGCGGTATTGCATTCTCAACAGGTACATCCTGGGGCACATTCGGTATTCTTATTCCGATTGTTCTTGCAGTATTCCCTGTAGGAAGTACCTTAGGTACAATTGGTATGTCTGCTTGCCTTGCAGGTGCTGTTTGCGGTGACCACTGCTCACCTATTTCAGACACTACTATTATGTCATCTGCAGGTGCACGTTGCGACCATATAAACCACGTATCAACACAGATACCTTATGCTTTAACAGTTGCCGGAATTTCATTTATTGGCTACATAATCACAGGCATAATGACAAGCATAAAAGGTCTCCCGGGTTATGTTATTTACCTTTCACTTCCAATACTTGTTGTAATTACAGTAGGAACATTATTTGTAATTAAACTCATTACAAATAAAAAAAGCGCATAAAATAATACACACATAATAAAAAAGCATCCTATCATTCAGCATATAAGCTAATGATAGGATGTATTTTTAATTTCTTATTTCATCTGGTCTTTTAAGAATTCAACTGCTTTTCTTATATCTGCTTCAGGATTATCCCCTACTTCTCTTTCGATTGTAAGGAAGCCCTTATAGCCGATATCTGTTAAAGCATTAAGATAATCTGTAAAAGGAACTGAACCTTCACCAAGAGGAACTTCAATAAATGAATCTTCAGTAACAATAACCTCCTGCTTCATACCATAAATAATTTCCGGGTCCTTATAAAAGATTTGCTTACCGTCTTTTGCGTGAGTATGAACTATGTACTTCTGAAGATTATGAACTGCAGTAACCGGGTTATCACCTGTAACCATAACCGAGTTAGCGGGGTCAAGGTTAACACCAACACCTGTTGAACCGAGAGAGTCAAGAAATTCCTTTAAAACAGCAGAAGTTTCAGGACCTGTTTCAATAGCAAAGTGAGCATCAATAGAATCAGCATATTCAGCAAGCTCATGACAAGCCTCTTGCATTATCTTGTATCTGTCGTGATTTTTGTCAGAAGGAACTACACCAATATGAGTAGTAACAACATTTGTTTCAAGCTCTTTTGCAAGGTCTAAAATTCTTTTTGACTTTTCTATCTTATCAGGGTTTTTTTCTTTAAAAGAAAAACCGCCGCCGCCTAAATCACCGCAAAGAGCAGAAATAGTAAGACCGTTAGATTTTACTAAATCAAGAAACTCTTTTCTTTTTGCACCTACAAGATTTTCAGGAGCCATCTCACCTGAAGTAGCATAAACCTGAATACCCTGTGCTCCAACCTCAGCAGCCTTTTTTACTGCTGTAGGAATATCGGTTCTGAAGCTGTTAATAATTACACCGATTGGAAATTTGTACATAATAAAAACTCCTTTGATATTATTAATTACTGACGTAATTTAATTTACTTTTTATTTTCCTCACCCATAAACGGTTGAGAGGAATTCTGATTATTTAAAAAACCTTCAGGTTGATTAAATTCACCATAATTCTGATTATAGGTAAAATTCATCATATCATTCGGTAAAATACCGAAGGTTTTTTCATACTGAGTAAGAATTTTCTTATTTTTATAATATTTGAAAATGAAAAATATACTTAAAATTAAAATTGCAAAAAAGGGAATTATTGCAATGACAGAAATCATAAATACAACTCCCGATGCAGTTTCCTCATAATTAGAATAAACATCACCGTAATTTTCAAGCTGTTGTTTATAATCCTCAGCACCATTAAAATCGATGTTGTTTTTCTGATTATCGCCTTCAAGAAGAATTCCATTCATCCTGAAGGATTTTATAGTTGACTCAAGCCATAAAAAGCTTTTGTCACGTGAAGTAGCTATTATACAATAAGTAAAGCTCTTATTAGCAAAAAGAAAAGCTCTGAAATAAGTTGTTCCTTCATAAATATCTACTGACTCATAGTATGCTTCAAAAACGGCAACATTGCATCTGTTAATTTTTGCAACCTCACTTTTTGAAAATACTAATTCATTTTCTCTTAAAAAGGAAGATTCATATAAAAAGCTTGTAAATATAAGCTTTGCTACATTAAAATCCTCGTTCATATTGTCAATAGTTGTATTTTCTTTTACAGAAATAAAAATCTGATTTTCATTATTATAGTTCCGATAATCATAATATTCAGAATTATAAAAACTGTTATTTTCAAAATCGTCAGGTAAGTCAATATAAAACGCATTGTTTAATATTTCATTGCTGTTTTCAGCAAAAGCAGTAACAGAAAAAGTAAAAATAAAAGAAGTTGCTAATAAAAAAGAAAGTACCCTTTTAATTTTCATTAACATTCCCTCCCTCTTCACCATTTTCTTTTTGTGCATTAAAAAGCTCATTGCTGAAGCTCTGATTTACATTGATGTTATTATTTTCTGATTCCTGACTGACAGGAACGAAAACAGAAGGATTATAATTGTAATTTTGCGGCGGGATATTTTTCATATCATTTAAAACATCGTTGGTATAAATAACGCCGTAAATATTTTCGTACTCGTGAATTTTTTTTACTGTCTTTCTGTTAAGCACTATAAAAGAAATCATAACAATTAAAAGAGGAAAGAAAAGATGTGAAACAAGAGTTGTAAAAGCAATAAAAAAGCCAACAGCTTTATCTACAGAATCAATAAAATCCCCATTCTTTTCTCCGTCAGGGAGTTCATTATCAAAAAAGTCTTCAATGTCATAAGCATATATTTCTGCATCTCCTGAAGCAGAAACTGCGAGACTTAATGTAAAAGAAAGCATAAGTAAAACCAAAAGAAAAGAAATAAATTTTTTCATATTAAATTCCACCTTTTATTTTTGACCAATATTCCTTTGCAGCCTGCTCTTGTTTATTTTCACCATACTCATAATAATTTGCATTTTTAAGAACATCCGGTAAATACTGCTGCTCAACCCATCTGTTGGGATAGTCGTGAGGATATTTATAAAACTGCACTTTTACTTCTGCATCATCACCATCAAAATGCTTGTTCTGAAGCTGACGCGGAATCGGACCCGAATTTCCCTTTTGTAAATCTGCCATCGCTTCGTTTATAGCATTATGAGCTGTATTTGATTTTGGAGAATTACATACAAGAATTACTGCATCTGCTAAAGGAAGTCGTGCTTCAGGCATACCCACCTGAAGAGCAATATCTGTTGCCGCCTTTACTATAGGTAAAATCATAGGGTAAGCAAGACCTACATCCTCAGCAGCACATACTAAAAGTCTTCTTATTGCAGAAGTCATATCTCCTGCTTCTAAAAGACGTGCCAGGTAGTGAATTGCTGCATTTGCATCTGAGCCCCTCATAGATTTTTGAAAAGCGGAAAGAATGTCATAATGCTCATCTCCCTCTCTGTCATAACGCATAGCACTTTTTTGTGTAAGAGCTTTTGCATTCTCAAGAGTTATAATTCTCTTTTCATTTTCTTTTGGAGGCATTGCAGAAAGAACACAAAGCTCAACTGCGTTAAGAGATTTTCTTACATCACCGCCTGAAGCAGTTGCTATATGTAAAGAAACTCCATCTTCAATTTCAAAATCTTCCTCATATTCTTTTGCTAAAATATCAAATCCCCTTTTTACAGCTTTTTCAGCTTCTTCCTTAGTAACTGCTTTAAATTCAAAAACTGAAGAACGGCTTAAAATAGCGCTGTAAACATAAAAATAAGGATTTTCGGTTGTAGATGCTATAAGAGTAATTGAACCGTTTTCAATAAACTCTAAAAGTGTTTGCTGTTGTTTTTTATTAAAATACTGAATCTCATCAAGATAAAGTAAAATTCCGTTTGGTGAATTAAATGTATTCAATTCATCAAAAATATCTCTTATATCCTGTGTTGAAGCAGTTGTACAATTTAATTTTCTCAGGCTTCTATCAGTCTTTTTTGCAATCATTCTTGCAAGTGTCGTTTTACCTGTTCCGGAGGGACCGTAAAAAATCATATTTGGGACTGTTCCTGATTCAATTATGTTTCTCAAAGGTTTATTTTCGCCAATTAAGTGCTCCTGACCTACCATTTCATCTATTGTAGTAGGGCGAATTCTGTCTGCGAGAGGTGTTGCCATTTAAATTCTCCTATATTTTCAGAATTAATAAAGCTTCTTATTTAAAATTCAAATTCAGCAGAATCGTAAGATACTTCAAAGCCTTCTTCTTTTGCAACAGGAACTAAATCATCATAAATAAGCTTTCCGTTATGAGAAAAATGATGAAGGCAAAAAACAGTATTTTCATCTGCATTTGTTTTTAAAAGCCTGTCCTTTACATCTGTACAAGCCTTTATTCCCATATGGTTTGAATATGCACTCTCATTTAAAATAGAGGTACAGTCAAGCGAAACAAAATTAAATTTTATATCAGATTTTTCTATGTATTCCCAGGTTTCATCAAGAAAATATCCTGTATCATGCGCATAAAGAAGAGCTTTGTTATCTTTTTCTATTATATATATGACAGGATTTAATCCCTTTGCGTGATCTGCCTTTAAAGGAGTAACCCTGTAGCCAAGAATTTCATAAGATGTAAAAGGAACAATTTTATTCCATTCAACAGAATTTTCATCGCGTTTTCTTATTTGATTTACTATAGGTAAAAGCTCTGAAGAAGATTCTTCTGTTGAGTATATCTGCAAAGGCTTTTTTGCTTCTTCATCAGGAAAATATGCATACCCGTAGCCTCTGTAATGAAAATCGTACGGGTAAAGATGGTCATCATGTCCGTGAGTTACTAAGCAAGCTTTTATTTTTCTTAAGTCCAAGCCATAATTTAAAACATGAAGATAGGTATCGGCAGAAAAATCAATCATCAACTCGTCATCAATAACTGTGCCTGAACGCGTTCTTATATTTTTTCCACCGGCCTTGCGGGCTTTTTCACAAGTAGGACAAGAACAGAACATTCCCGGAAAACCCTCTGCCGCTGCAGTACCGTAATATTTTATTTTCATTTTTTCTTCCTTCTTCACACAAAATTTAAATTAAAAACGTCCAAAAACAGTGTATTCGATTATTCCCACAATAACAGCTATAAACATAGGAGAAACGCCTGTTTTCACCTTTAAAATTGTTTTTTTCTCTTCCTCAGGAACCGGTAGCTCCATTACACTTTTAATTTTTTTTCTCAGCTTTTTCATATAGAGATTTGTAGAATTCATTCCAAAAAATACTTTCATTCCAACTGAAATTATAAGAGTTCCTATTGTAATAACAGGTGATATTTTGAAGTTTTCAGAAAGCTCTATAAATTTTGCCTGAGTTTTTGTAAATGTTACATTTTGACCTGAATTGTACATAAGAACCTTTTCTGCAAAATCAGGATCTTCTGCAAGACATTCATTCATTGAAGAAATAAGCTCGTCGTTCATAAGAACAGGAGCTATTGTAATACTAAAAAGAGCAATGTATAAAGCAAACACAATTAATGCAAGTTTATACATCTTTCTGTAAACAGACCAGGCAAGCGGAAAAATGAAAGCAGAAAAATTTATAAGCGATTTTTTCTTCATACTTTCCATAATAATAAAACGCGGCATATAGTAATTCTGATTTTTACCTACAGCTATTTCATAATAGCTTGAGGGTATTTTATCTATAAGAACATTTTCAGTTGATTTTCCATTTATGCTTTTAAAAAGCTCTTCTATAGTACTCTTTATATTTTCTTTATCTGTCGGGGAATTTTCGTTATATTCAATGTTAACTACCTCAAGAACATCGCTTGTATTTTTAACATCATTTTCAATTATAACATCAATATTTTCTCCCGGAATATCAACCTTTTCATTCTCATTTTTATAAAC
>JAFVWD010000353.1 GCA_017501865.1 Clostridia bacterium
AGTGCCTTATGGGGGAAAATACAGAATTATTGACTTCCCGTTATCTAACTGCACAAACTCAGGTATTTCTACAGTAGGTGTTCTTACTCAATACCAACCGCTTGTGCTTAATGACTACATCGGTAGTGGAAGTACCTGGGATCTTGACCGTGAAATTCACGGCGGTGTGCACGTTCTTTCACCATACCAGGCGCTTAACGGCCAGGAATGGTACAAGGGTACGGCAAATGCTATTTATCAGAATATTCATTTTATTGACAGATATAACCCTGAGTATGTTGCAGTACTTTCGGGTGACCACATTTATAAAATGGATTATGCAAGAATGCTTGAATTTCATAAAGAAAAGGATGCGGCTTGTACCATAGCAATGCTTGAAGTGCCGTGGGAGGAGGCATCTCGTTTTGGTCTTATGTTTACAGATGACGACGGGAAAATCACCGCATTTGAAGAGAAGCCGAAGGAGCCGAAGAGCAACAAAGCATCAATGGGTGTTTATATGTTTACCTGGGAAAAGCTCCGTCAATATCTCATAGATGATGAAAATAATCCCGAGTCTTCAAATGACTTCGGTAAAAATGTTATTCCTGCAATGCATGAAGCAGGCGAAAGACTTTTTGCTTATGCGTTTGATGGTTATTGGAAGGATGTTGGTACAATAGATTCTCTCTGGGAAGCTAACTTAGACCTTCTTAATCCTAAAGCAAATATAGATTTGGCAGATGACTCGTGGAAAATTTACGGCAGAAGTAATTCTTCAGCTCCTCAATATATTTCAGAAAAAGCAAAGGTTGAAAATTCAATTGTTGCAGAAGGCTGTGAAATTGAGGGTGATGTAGATTATTCCGTTCTCTTCTCAGATGTTACTGTTGAAGAAGGTGCAGGGGTGCATTACTCAATAGTAATGCCGGGAGCAGTTGTTAAAAAAGGTGCTCTTGTGCAGTATGCAATAGTTGCAGAAAATGCAGTTATTGAAGAAGGTGCTGTTGTCGGCGAAAACCCTGAGAAGGTCGAAAATCTTGATGAATGGGGCGTAAGCGTAGTCGGTGCTGATATAACTATAGGAAAAGATGCAAGGGTAAAAGCAAAAACAACAGTTTCAGAAGATGTGAAAGGGGGCGAATCGGTATGATGCCAAAAAATGTTCTCGGAATAGTGTATTCTAATTCATACGATTCCTGCCTTAAGGATTTAACTCAGAGAAGAACAATGGGTTCTATGCTTTTCGGCGGCAGATACAGACTTATTGACTTTGTTCTTTCAAACTTTGTAAACAGCGGAATGACAAGGGTTGGTCTTATAACAAACAGCCATTTCCGCTCTCTTATGGACCACGTTGGCAACGGCAGACCGTGGGATCTTTCAAGAAAGGTTGACGGACTCTTCCTTTTGCCTCCGTTTAATCCTTCTAATGCTGAGCACGACTCAACAAACAAGCTTGAGGTTCTCGGAAGAATAAAGGATTTTGTCAAAGCATCAAACGAAAAATATATCCTTCTTTCAGATACTAACTTTATTTGTAATATAGACTTGTCACAGGTGTTCGATTTCCACACAGAAAAGGATGCGGATATAACTATAGTTTACAAGAAGGGTAATCTTCCCTCACTTGAAAATATGATGTCGCTTACAGTTGACGAAAACAGCAGAATAACAGGTGTTGCGGTTAATCCGCAAAATACAGAAAATGTTAATTTCTCAACAAATATTATTCTTATGAGAAAGGCTTTGTTTGAGTCCCTTGTAGTTGATGCATTAAGCGCGGGCTGCACAAGCTTTGAAAAGGATATTATTCAGAAAAATGTTGAGCATCTTAACATTTACGGCTATGAGTTTTCCGGCTGGGGTGCTGAAATTGACAGTGTCGCAAAGTATTTTGAGGCAAATATGGCTCTTCTTGATAAAGAGTGCAGAAAAGATTTGTTCAACAAAGACAGACCTGTTTATACAAAGGTTCGTAACGACATGCCTGTTCGCTACGGGGTTTCAAGTAAGGTTGAAAATTCTCTTATAGCCGACGGTTGTATAATAGAGGGTACTGTTAAGAACAGTGTTATATTCAGAGGAGTTAACATTGCAAAAGGTGCCGTAGTTGAAAATTCAATTATTATGCAGGATTCCTTTGTAAGCGAAAATGTAAAGCTTAATTGTGTAATAATGGATAAGGATTCCGTAATTACTCCGAATAAGAATCTTTCAGGTGACAGCAGTTATCCGTTTATTGTAGGAAAGAATATAGTAATTTAAAAACCGGGAGGTGTGAAGGATGAGTGTTTGTCCCGTTTGCGGATGCAAAACAGATGAGCTCGATTTTGTTTCCTGTAAATTGGAAAATTGCGAGGAAAAGGTATGTTCATTCTGTGAAAAGCAGATAAAAAAGCTTTACCTTGAGGAAACACCCGCAACTGCGCAGATAAGGTGGTTAAGCTCTGTTATTGCTAAAGATATTCCTGTAAGAGAGCCTGAGCTTACTAAGGCACTTTTAAAGATGCAGGAGAAATTTGCCCCTGAGGAGAGTGCCGATAATGCAAAAACAGCCGTTGAGAATTTTAATCCGGGGGCTGACTTTGCAGGCTTCAGACAAGATGTAAGAGCAATTCAGCAGGGTGGTAATGCAAATACTGCTACTGATGAGCAGATAAAGAGCATTCTTAACAGACTTGACAAATTGGAGGCATCATTTAAAAAATATAAGCGCTCACAATTAATAAAAATGGTTGTAGAGCTTATGCTTCCGGTAGTTATGCTTATCCTTATTCTTATAGTTTTCTTTGCTTCGGGATTATTTGACACATTAACATCAATCATACCATCATAAAATAAGCTATTAAGTATTAATATTTAAAAAGGAGCGATTAGCATGAAGGTTTTATATGCTGCAAGTGAGGCTTTGCCATTTGCCGCAAGCGGAGGTCTTGCCGATGTAGCCGGCTCACTTCCGCAGGCTTTAAGAAAAAGACTTATAGGTTGCAGAGTGGTAATGCCACTTTACGATAACATAAAACAGGAATTGAAGGACACAATGAAATTTATAACAAACATATCAGTTCCTGTTGCATGGCGCAGACAGTACTGCGGTATTTTTGAGGCAAAATACGGCGGAGTTACTTATTATCTTATAGATAATCAATACTACTTCAAACGTGACGGACTTTATGGTTATTATGATGATGCGGAGAGATTTGCATTTTTCTCAAGAGCAATTTTAGAAATTATTCCGCATATTGATTTCAAGCCTGATATTATTCATTGTAATGACTGGCAGACTGCACTTACACCACTTTACTACAGTACAATTTATGCAACCCAACCGGGTTATGAAAACATTAAAACAGTTTTCACTATTCATAACATTCAATATCAGGGTGTTTACGGTAAAGAGCTTATAGATAACGTTGTAGGACTTGATTACAGCCACAAAAATCTTATAGAGTATGATGATACCGTAAACTTTTCAAAGGCTGCAATTGAATGTGCAAATGCAGTTACTACAGTAAGCCCGTCCTATGCAAAGGAAATTCTTGATCCGTGGTATTCACACGGTCTTGATACAATTCTTAAACAACGTAGCTTCAAATTACGCGGAATTCTTAACGGAATTGACGTAGAAAACTACAATCCTGAAACAGATAAGGATATCTTCAAAAACTATAGTGCTGAAAAAATGACAGGAAAAGCGACTAACAAGCGCGAGCTTCAGAAATTCTTCGGACTTCCTGAAAAGAAGGATACTCCTGTTATGGGTATGGTTACAAGACTCGTTTCTCATAAGGGGCTTGATTTGTGCAAGGCTGTTCTTGATGAGCTTCTTGCCACAACAGATATTCAGCTCGTAGTTTTAGGTTCGGGTGATACTGAGTACGAGGATTTCTTCAGAGGTCTTGCAGGCAGATATCCTGAACAGGTAGGTCTTTGCTTAGGCTTTATACCTGATCTTGCAAGAAAGATTTATGCAGGCTCAGACTTTTTCCTTATGCCTTCAAAGAGTGAGCCTTGCGGGCTTTCTCAGATGGTTGCTTTGCGTTACGGTTCAATTCCGATTGTACGTGAAACAGGTGGTCTTCGTGACTCTGTAAAGGACAGCGGTGACGGCGAAGGCAACGGCTTTACATTTGCAAATTACAATGCTCACGAAATGTTATATACAATAAAGAGAGCATGTGAGGGTTACAGCGATAAAAAAGGCTGGAAAATTCTTGTTAAACGCGCTATGGAAAGCGATAACAGCTGGGGCAAGTCTGCAAATGAATATATAAGAATGTACAAAGAAATTCTTAAAGGTTAAAATTAAGAAATAAAAATGGGTTGTAGCTTTTTTGCTACAACCCAATAACAGTTTTTCAAGACTCATTTTTTTCTACTGATTTAACTATATCTACAGCAGCTTTTTTAACATAGCCTTCAACGGTTTTTATGACAGTTTCAATGCTTTTTGGCTCGGGACTGCCGTATCTTTTTGCGTTAGGAGATTTGTCGGGGAAATTCTGAAGAATACTTTCAGTAACAGCCATTGGTAGAGTTTCTGCTATTTTCGGCGGTAATGAAAACCAACGTTTAGGTATATAACCCTTCTGTGCGGCAGCAAACAGAGTTCTGTAAAGCGATATGGAATAAAGAAAATCAGTGCTGTCACCTGCAAGGGCAGAGCCTGTATTCATTCTTTCGTGAATAAATATTGCGGCACGGTATATAGTTGTGGTATTATATATACCATCCTCCTCACGGTCATTGAAAAATTCGGTTTCAAGACCTGCTCTGCTGTCTGTGCGACCTAAAATATAGTCAGTAGTAACCTTATAATAATCGGCAGCACGGTTCAAAAAATCCAGACCAAATTCGCGTATTCCCTTTTCATAGTGAGAAAGGAGCGCCTGAGAGATGCCCAAATCCTTTGCGGCATCCTTCTGACTCAAGCCTTTTTCGGTACGGAGTTCAAAAAGTCGTGTAGCACAATTTACCATTAACAACACCTCATATTATACTTTCTGTATAATATATTACAACAATTGAACGGAGATTGCAATGAAAACTTACACAATACATCTTATTCGCCATGCTTACACAAAAGGAAATTTAGAGGGCAGGTATATCGGTCATACAGATGAATCTCTTTGCAAAGAGGGTATAGACCAGTTAAATACTATGATGAAGGATTACGATTATCCCGAAGCATCTGTCGTATTTTCCAGCACCTTAAAGCGATGCATAGAAACAGCAAAAATAATTTATCCCGATAAAAATCCAATAGAAATGCGCGGATTTGATGAGTGTGATTTCGGTGAATTTGAGAATTTGACTGCAGAAGAGCTTTCCGCTTACGATGAATTTTCTGAGTGGCTTGCAGGCGGGCCGGATGCAAGACCGTTAAATGGTGAAAGTAATCAGGAGTTTTCAACAAGAGTTTGTGATGCTTTTATTAAAACAGTAGACGGACTTATAAAAACAGGCACAACCTCGTGTGCCATATTTACACACGGCGGTGTTATAATGTCAATACTTTCTGCCTTCGGACTTCCTGAATTACCAATGACAGAGTGGCTTTGTCCGTCAAGCTGCGGTTATACAGTGCGTATAACACCGTCTCTCTGGAGCAGAACAAGAAAAATGGAGGTTATTGCAGATATTCCTGCGTCACCTCTTACAGACAGTCAGGAAGAACGTCTTTGGGACTATTACAGCGACATTCCTGAAGATGAAGCCATAGATGATTCAGACGATTTAAGCGATTTGATGGATTTTCTTTCTTATGGTACAGATTAATAGTAAAAACAAATCTCTGTTAACAGGTGAGAGTTATGAGTGAATATAAAATTTTTGCGAATCACGCACACGTTTTTCCGAAAGGGTCCAAAGACAATGCTCAGTTAGAGAATTTAAAGCAGCTTATGAGCGAATGTTCAATTGAAGGTGCAGTGTGCTTTGCACCGTTCAATCATCAGACGGAACGTGTGGGAATTAAAGAAAGTCCTAACATATGGTTATATAACGAAATTAAAAATGAAAATAATTTAGTTGGCTTCGGCACAATTAATTTTGATAAAACAGATATAAAAGAGCAAGTCAGAGAAATAAAAGAATTAGGCTTCAAGGGGATTAAAATACATCCGGCTGCCCAAGAATTAAAGGTGGACGGAAAAGAGCTCTTTGAAGCTTACAGCGAGGCTGAAAAGCATAATTTGTTTATTTCTTTTCATACAGGCCTGCATTGGCACAGAATAAGAGATTACAGTATGCTGCTTTTTGATGAGGTTGCTTACAACTTTCCCGGATTAAGATTCAGCTTAGAGCATGTTGGTGGTTACAGCTTTTTTAAAGAAGCTCTTCTGGTTATGAATAATAACGAACGTAACGGCAACGGTGTTTATGCAGGACTTACAAGCATAGCTATGGAAAAAGATGAGTTCGGTATTGAACGCGAGGGTGCCTGGTCGCTTACAGATGAGCAATTGTGTGTATTAATACATCAGACGGGTGCAAAAAACAGCATTTTCGGCCTGGATTTTCCGTACAAAGACGTTAATTATACTAAAAATGCGATTGAACGGATTAAAAACCTTCCTGTAAGCGAGGAAGCAAAACGAGGAATTTTAGGGGAAAATATTAAAGCGGTATTAGGAATTCAGAGTAGGTAAAGTATATGAAAAAGGTTGTTATAATCGGTGCAGGTCCTGCAGGACTTACTGCCGCATATTCACTGTTAAAGGCAGAAGAGAATATTGAGCCCGTAATAGTGGAGGAAAGCGGATTTATAGGCGGTATTTCACGGACAGCAAGGTTCAAGGATAACAGAATAGATATAGGCGGGCACAGATTTTTTTCAAAGGACAAAGAGGTTATGGAGCTATGGAAAGAGATTTTACCTCTTCAGAGTGCACCTGCCAAGGATGATATTATTTTAAACAGAACTCATAATTACAGCGGTGGTGATAATGCCGACCCTGAAAAGGATGACGATGTTTTTCTTATAAGAAACAGGGTTTCGCGAATTTTTTACAGAAACAGATTTTTCGATTATCCTGTTTCACTCAGACTTCAGACATTTATAAATTTAGGTTTGAAAAACACCTTTTTTGCAGGTGTGGATTACTTGAAAAGCACAGTTAAAAAATTACCCGAGGATTCATTAGAAAATTTCTATATAAACCGTTTCGGCAGAACACTTTATGAAATCTTTTTCGAAGATTATACGGAAAAGCTCTGGGGCGTTCACCCGAGAGAAATAGCGGCAGATTGGGGAGCTCAGAGGGTAAAGGGGCTTTCTGTTTCAAAGGTTATTTTGTCTGCAATAACAAAGCCGTTTAAAAAGAATGGTGGAAAAACAGAAACCTCTCTTATAGAAGAATTTTACTACCCGAAGTTCGGACCGGGACAGATGTGGGAAAAGCTTTCCTGTATGTGTAAAGAAAAGGGCGCCGAAATAAAAATGAATTCCCGTGCGGTGAAAATAAACCTTGACGGCGATAAGGTAAAATCGGTAACCGTCAGAAATACAGATGAAAAGTCCGGGGAATACGGTAAAGAGGAAGAAATTCCTTGCGACTACGTAATTTCGTCAATGCCCATAAAAGACCTGGCAAATGCAATAGATGAATTTCCTGAAAAGGAAAAAAAGATTGCGGTTAATTTGCCGTACCGCGATTTTATAACCGTTGGGTTGTTGCTTAAAGAATTGGAAATTAAAAATACGACAAATATCAAAACAATAAATAACAATATTCCCGACTGTTGGATTTACATTCAGGACAGAAGTGTAAAATTGGGAAGATTGCAGATATTCAATAACTGGTCACCTTATATGGTTGGTGATTTTGAAAATCTCACATGGGTCGGACTTGAATATTTCTGTAATGAGGGCGATGCTTTGTGGAACAAATCACCCGAAGAATTCATTTCTTTTGCAAGTGAAGAATTGGAAAAAACAGGAATTATAAAAAAAGAAAATATAGTGGATTCATTTACAACAAAGGTAAAAAAAGCTTACCCTGCATATTTCGGTACCTACAGCGAATTTTCAGAAGTAAAGAATTATCTTGACTCAATCAAAAATCTATATTGCGTAGGAAGAAACGGACAGCACAGGTACAATAATATGGACCATTCAATGCTTACGGGTATACAGGCAAGTAAAGCAATTCTCAGAAACAGTTCAGATAAAACAGATATATGGAATGTAAATACAGAGAAAGAATATCATGAAGAAATAAAGGAAACAGGTGCAAAGGAGTAAATTATGGAAAGATATTTTGACAAATTTAAAATTAAGACTTCTGCAAAAGCAAATGAAAGTCATATTATTGTAAACGGTAATACAAGAATTACGGTTATTACACCGTGTATGGTTCGTGTTGAAGAAACAAACGGCACTTTTTGTGATGAGCCGACACAGGCGGTATGGTTCAGAGATTTCGACAATCCGCGCTTCGAAACAAAAAAGGGCAACGGCTATGTAGAAATTAAAACAACAAAAGCAAATTTCCTTTATTCCTTTACAGAGAAAAAGATGGTAAGAATCAAGCTCAGAGACGGCAGAGTGGTTACCGATTATTACAGCGGTAACTTAAAGGGTACTTGCAGAACACTCGACGTAACTGCAGGTATAATAACACTCGGTAACGGCGTCTGCTCGAAGGACGGAGTTGCAGTTCTTGATGACAGTAAAACCCTGATTCTTACAGATGATGGCAAAATTTTACCGAGAAAGAGCAAGGGTCTTGATGAGTATTATTTTGCATATGGCTACGATTATATAGGTGCTACACGTGACTTGTACAGACTTACAGGCGAGACACCCCTCATTCCTCGTTATGCACTTTCTAACTGGTGGAGCCGTTATAAGGCATATACACAGCAAGAGTATTTAACTCTTATGGACAGATTTAAAGCAGAAGAAATCCCGATTACGGTTGCGACTGTAGATATGGATTGGCACTGGGTAGATATAAGAGGAAAATTCGGTAAAGACGTAGTAAAACCGTCAACACACCTTAATTTCTTAGAGTATATTTATGATGTATGGTCAGTGGGTTGGACAGGTTACAGCTTCAACACAGATTTATTCCCCGACCCTGAAGGCTTCCTTAAAAAGCTCAAGGATGATAATTATAAGGTAACATTTAATCTTCACCCGTCACAAGGTGTCCGCTGGTATGAAGACTGCTATGAGGAAATGTGCGAAAAAATGGGACAGGATCCGTCTAAAAAAGAACCTGTTCAGTTTGATATTACAGATGAAAAATTTGTTGAGCAGTATTTTAAAGTGCTTCACCATCCGCTTGAAAAAATGGGTGTTGATTTCTGGTGGATTGACTGGCAACAGGGTACACGTACAAAAATCAAAGGTTTAGATCCGCTTTGGGCTCTTAACCACTAGCACTTCCTTGATAATGCGCGTGATAATCAGAGACCGCTTATTTTATCAAGATTTGCAGGTGCAGGCAGTCAGCGTTATCCGTTAGGCTTCAGCGGAGATACAACCCAAAAATGGAGCAGTCTTGATTTTCAGGTTTACTTCACTTCTACCGCAGCCAATGTAGGTTACCCGTGGTGGAGCCACGACATAGGAGGTCACTGTTGGGGTAAAAAGGATGACGAGCTTTACATAAGATGGGTACAGTTCGGTATTTTCAGCCCGGTTATGCGCCTTCATTCTACAGCAAATGAATTTATGGGTAAGGAACCGTGGAAATATAGTGCGCCTATTCAGAAAATAGCAACAGAAAACCTTCGTTTAAGACATAAGCTTTTACCATATATTTACACAATGAACCGCAGAACACAAAAAGACGGCAGAGCAATTTGTGAGCCGATGTACTACAACTACCCGAAGGAGGAAAATGCATACAAAGCAAAAAATGAGTATTTCTTCGGAACAGAATTGATTGTTGCACCTATTACGGAGCATACAAACAGTGAAATTGGTATGGCGGGTGCATCTGTATGGTTGCCTGAAGGAAGATATACCGATATTTTCAACGGCAGAATTTACAGCGGTAATTCAGTTGTAAAAATGTTCAGAGATATAAGCACCATTCCTGTTCTTGCAAAAGAGGGTGCAATTATTCCTATGAGCCGTAACGACAGAAAAAATGATATTTCAAATCCGAAGGATATGGAGCTTCTTATATTCAGAGGTAATAATGAATTCCGTCTTTATGAGGATGATAACGAAACAAATAATTATGAAAACGGTGTGTACTGTGAGACTCCGTTTACCGTAAAAGAGGATAACTCAACAGTAATGTTTACTATAGGTAAAGCAGAGGGTAATGTATCAGTAGTTCCTGAAAAGAGAAATTATCACCTTAAATTCCGCGATATAGTTGAGGGCACAGTTAACATAACCGTAAACGGCGAAAAAGCATCGGCAGAAAAAATTAATAAAAACGGCTTTATTGAGCTCGTTATAAAAAATGTGAAGCCTGATGATGAAGTGAATGTAACTCTTTCTGTCTGCACATATCTTGCAAATAAAGAAAAGAGAGAAGAGCTTATAGATGTAATTTCTAAATTCCAGATTAACAATGAAAATAAGAGATTGTTCAACGAGGTATTGACAAACGATACATTTATGAGTAAGATTCCGAAGAAATACAGAGAGCCGTTAACAGAAATAGCATCTCTTTACAGAGGCTGAGAGTGAGTGTGTTTACCTAAAAATGTCTATTGAAAAAATAATTACTGAAAATGCACGACTTGTCGGAATAGAAGTAAACGACAGTTTAATAGAAAAATTGAAGATATATTCAGAGCAATTAAAAGAGTGGAATGAAAAAATTAACCTTACAGCAATTACAGATGATGAAGGCATTGCAATAAAGCATTTTATAGACAGCTTAATGCTTTTAAAGTATGTGGAAATTCCTGAAAATTCAAGGTTAATAGATGTAGGGACGGGTGCAGGCTTTCCGGGTCTTGTAATTGCCGCAGCCAGAGAAGACGTTTTTGTTACACTTCTTGATTCAACAGGTAAAAAGCTGAAGGTTGTTCAGGATATTGCAGAAAAAATGGGGCTTAAAAATTACACAGTGCTCCATATGCGTGCGGAAGAAGCAGGGCAGAAAAATGAGTACAGAGAACAGTTCGATTTTGCTACAGCAAGAGCGGTTGCAGAGTTAAGAGTTCTTTCTGAATATTGTCTGCCGTTTGTAAAAAAGGATGGTTATTTTATTTCGATGAAGGGCGCGTTGGCAGATAAAGAAATTGAAAATGCCGCAAATGCACTTAAGGTGCTTTCAGGTAAAATAGAAGAAAAATTCAACTTTGATTTGTGCTCCTCAGGCGAAAGAAATATAATTAAGATAAAAAAGATTTCGCAAACTTCGACAAAATATCCGAGAGTTTCAGCACAAATCTCTAAAAAACCGCTTTAAATTTAATAAAAATGAGCATTTTCTGTCGATTTATCCCGACCGAAAATGCTTTATTTTTTGTGGTTTTCGTGTTATATTGTACTCACGAAAGACAAGGCTTACAGTTAAAACAAAATTAAATTTTGCGATGTGGAAATTTCAAGAATTTTAAAAAGGCGGTAAAAAAATGCTGAAAACATCAACTAAGGGAAAAGCCAATTGTCAGATTCAACTTATCCCACACGAAAACATTCAACCGAATCCACATCAGCCGAGAATACGTTTTGACTATGCCGAGTTCGAAAACTTAGCAACGTCTATAAGGTCAAACGGAATATTGCAACCCATAAATGTAAGACCGCTTGAAGATGGCAGATTTGAGCTTATTTCAGGAGAAAGACGACTCAGAGCCGCAAGAATAATTGGTGTTACAAAAATTCCTTGCATAGTAATGAATGTTTCAGATGAACAATCTGCATTGTTTGCAATTATAGAAAATGTTCAAAGACAAAATCTTGATTTTTTCGAGGAAGCTATTGCAATTGAACGACTTATGACAGAGTATTGTCTTTCACAGGAAGAAATCGGCAGAAAATTAGGGAAGGCACAATCAACGCTTTCAAACAAATTAAGACTTTTAAGGCTACCCGAAGAAATGCGCGATAAAATAGTCGCTGCAAATTTGTCGGAAAGACACGCAAGAGCCTTGCTTACTTTGCCCGATAATTCCGCGCGACACAGGGCGCTGGATATTATAATTGAAAGACACCTCACCGTAAGTGAGTCTGAACGACTTATAAATGATATTTTAAGACGAAGAAAATCTCCGCATAAACAGCCTATAAAGGTTTTTAAGGATATGAGAATTTTTATTAATACGTTAAATCACGCGGTAGACAGCATAAGACGCGCAGGTCTCGAGGCAGACACAGCAAAAAGTGAGACAGATGAATATTTTGAATATGTTGTGAGAATATCTAAGCCGAGCGAAAGAACGGTTACAACACAGGTAGTAGATATTTAAATACGGTATATTCTCCGTAAAGGAGTTTATATAGAGTGCTTTGCACTCAAGCCATATCTTTCTCTTTCACACCCCACATCCACAGCGAAACACCACTCTCTCAGAGAGTGGTGTTTTGCATTATGAATATTATATTATAATAAAACTACGATAAAAATAATAAAATTTATTTACCGACGCAGAAGTTTTTGAAGACTTCGTTAACTACAGTTTCTGTTGCCTTTTCTCCCGTAAGAACAGAAAGCTCTTCTATGGCGCAGTCTACAGAAACATTAACAGCATCTGTTGTTATACCGAGCTCTAATCCGGTTATAGCCTCTTGAAGATTTTCAACAGCACGGCTAACACAGACTCTTTGACGTTCCGTGGTAAGAAGAGGGGCTGCAGGGTTAAAGCTGTCCGTTCCGACAACTTTTTCTACAGTAGCCCTTAATGAGTCTATTCCCTCACCGTCTTTTGCTGAAATTTCAACAACATTTTCAGCAAATTCCTTTACTTCATCAAAAGAAAATGCTCTGCTTAAATCACTTTTATTTATTATAACTATGCTTCTCTTTTCAGAACAAAGCCTTAAAAGCTCGCGGTCATCTTCAGAAATTTCTTCTCCGCCGTCAAGCACCATAAATACAAGCCCGGCTCTTTTGAATCGCTCTTTCGCTCTTTCAACACCGATTTTTTCTATTTCGTCATCAGTTTCGGTGCGGATTCCTGCGGTGTCTGCAAGTCGGAGCGTTATGTTGCCTAAGCGAACTGTTTCTTCAAGAACATCACGCGTAGTACCGGCGACAGAGGTTACTATTGCTCTGTTTCTGCCTGACAGCGCATTCAGGAGAGTAGATTTACCGACATTGGGCCTGCCGACAATAGCGGTATCAATTCCTTCCAGAATTGCCTGACCGGCATCGAATCCATCTAAAAGCTTTTTAAGTCTTTTTAAAATTTCTGAAAAAGAGGTAAGCATTTCGTCATTGCTTATTTCGGGTATTTCTTCATCAGGATAATCTACCCAGGCAGCAAGAAATGCGGCAGTTCTTGCAAGAGAGTCACGACACTCTGTTATTTCTCTGCTTAAATTGCCGTCTAAAGCATTAAGTGTAGCGGCACGGGCATCCTCACCTGAAGCAGAAATAAGTGACATAACTGCTTCTGCTTCAGACAAATCCATTTTACCGTTCAGAAAAGCTCTTTTTGTGTATTCGCCGGGTTCTGCAGGAACTGCACCTGCATTGAGTGTTGCTCTGAGTACGCGTGATAAAATGTAAAGTCCGCCGTGACAGCTGAACTCTACAACATTTTCACCTGTGTAGCTTTTAGGAGCTCTGAAAAGCAGAGCAACGGCTTCATCTATTATGTCATCACCATCATAAATATGGCCAAAAAGAGCGGTATAACCGTTTTTTTCTTCTAATTTTTTTCCTGAAACACCTTTAAAAACTTTATCGGCAATTTCAATGGCATTTTCACCCGAAAGACGGACAATACCTATTCCTGCCGCAGTTTGCGGTGTTACTATAGCAGATATAGTTGACAAAATTACACCTCGAATTTAATCAGAATCTTTTAGTTGAACCAAAACCGCCGTCTCCGCGTTCGGTTTCATCTAACTCATTGACTTCAATAATTTCAGGAAGACTTACAGGCATTATAACCATCTGGGCAATTCGCTCATTTGGTTCAATGGTATAGTCCTCGTTTATCTGATTTATAACACCTACTTTAATTTCACCGCGATAGTCGCTGTCAATAACACCAACGGAATTAAGTAACCCTATACCGTGCTTTATGGCAAGTCCGCTACGAGGAAAAATAAAAGCTGCCTCAGAAGGGGTTTCCAAAGCAATGGCAATTCCTGTAGGAATAAGTGCGGTTTCACCGCTTTTTAAAGTTAATGGTTCATCTAAAACAGCATAAAGGTCCATACCTGCGCTGCCACTTGTAGCACGTGCG
This sequence comes from Clostridia bacterium, assembly GCA_017501865.1. Taxonomy (GTDB): domain Bacteria; phylum Bacillota; class Clostridia; order Oscillospirales; family Acutalibacteraceae; genus DTU089. Next base: position 14,320 of record JAFVWD010000353.1, read on the forward strand.
GGTATGGTTGCTTTTTCATTTAATTTTTTAATCTTTAATGTGCTCATAAAATTACCTCTGAATTAATAAATCTTTATTACCAAAGAGCAGGGTTGTTGGCTTCATCTTCTTTTTTTGCGCCTTGCAATCTTTCAAGCTCGCGCTTATAAAAATCTGCTTCTTTTCTTGCAACAGCAACATCCTTAAGGCTTTCTTTAAGCTGAGCCTTGAGAGTGTCTGAAGAAGAGTCGCTTTTTTTAAGAGAATCTGCATAATCAAGAGCAACAATAACAGCTGCCTGAGTAGTTGAAAAGGTGCTGTTGTTAAGGAGCTTGTCTATTTTTATATCTACTTCACGTGCGAGTGCTGCCATATATTCAGGCGAATCGTCAGAAACAACTCTGAAAGTAGAACCTGCAATTTTTACTTTATGAGTGATTTTTTCCATAAAATCTACCTCCTGTTTAAGCTATGGTGAAAGTAATTAACCATGTTTTTCAGACGGATTTTCGTTCACTTTACGTTAAAATACCCGCTAATCCGACTCTGAGGTTAATTATACAATGTTTTATTAATATAATCAACTGAAAAAATTAAAACAATCTATACAAATTATTTGTTGCTATTTTCATTTATTGTTGTTATAATCAAGTGTATAAAAGATTATAATATTTAATTACGGGAGTGAAAAAATGGATTATAATCAGAACAATCAGTACGGCGCGTACCCACAGGGCTATATGCCGCCGCAGAACCAGGGTAATTATAACTCGTACAATCCTTACAGCGGTAACTATGACGGTAGCAGACAAAATATGAACGGCTATTACCAACCGCCTGTATATAATAATATGCCATACGGAAACGCACCTGTTTATCCGTACGGAATAAGAAATAATCAGCAGAATTATGAGATGGTTCAGCAAAGGTTTATAAGGCTTCGCGAACAAAAGCAGGAAATTAAAAAATATTCTTCTGCTATTGCAGGTGCAATGATTGCGTTTTTAGTAATAAGCAGTATATTCGGTATAGTTCTTGAGCTGCTTAATCTGACATCATTATATGAAAGTAATACAACATTTTCATCGTGTATAGGGGTGTTTTACTCATTTACATCAATAGGAATACCGTTTATGCTTGCTAAAAGAGTAATGGCAGGTGCAAAGGAAGATCATACGGTTTCTTATTATGCACCCAAATTTAACCTTAAAACAGTTTCGGTTATTTTAGCATCTGTTTTAGGTTGTCTTGCAGCAATGTGTTTCACAGGATTTATAACTTATTTTTTTGAAGAGATGGGCATTACCTTCTCTTCAGGAAAAGAGCCTGAAATAAACAGTGTTTATGACATAATTGCTTTGTTTTTAGGCACAGCAATAGTTCCGCCTCTTGTGGAAGAATTTGCTATGAGAAATGTAGTTATGCAGCCGCTGAGAAAGTACGGTAATGCATTTGCTGTTATTATGTCTGCGGTTGTGTTCGGCGTGTTTCACGGAACTCCTTCGCAAATACCGTTTGCAATGCTCTGCGGTTTGTTTATAGGTTATGCAGTTATAGCAACCAACAGCATATGGTCAGGTGTTATAATTCACGCAATAGTAAATGCGCTCTCCTGTGCATACTATACGTTCCTTTATTTCACAGACGAAGATACTGCGGATTCAATGTATGAGGCAGTTTGTATGGTTGTTGCGGCAGCAGGACTTGTAGGGCTTATAGTGTATCTTATAAAATTCAGGGATGAAGTAAAAAGTATTTTAAGTGAAAACGGTTTAGCGGAATATACATTAAAAGAAAAGGTTATAAAGTTTATATTTACACCGGCTATGATAATAGCAATTATTATATTTATGATTCAGGCAATTTCACTTATTTCATTCAATTCCGGAGTATACGCATGATTTCACGGGAGCATTTTATGAAAGAAGCTTTGCATCTTGCAAGGCTTTCGGCAGAAGAGGGCGAGGTTCCCGTAGGTGCAGTTGTTGTGTGTGACAATGTTATTGTCGGTACGGGAAGAAATCGCCGTGAAAAAGAAAAGAATGCACTTTGCCACGCAGAAATTGAAGCAATTGATAATGCGTGCAAAAGCTTAGGGGGCTGGAGGCTTTTTAAATGCGACCTTTATGTTACGCTTGAGCCGTGCCCTATGTGTGCGGGTGCTATTATAAACTCGCGGATTAAAAATGTGTATTTCGGTGCGAGTGACTATAAAAATGGCGCTTGCGGTTCCGTTGTAAATCTGTTCGATTTGGATTTTAACCATAAGCCAAATTATGAAAGAGGCATTCTTGAAGAAGAATGTAGCGGAATCCTGACAGAATTCTTTAAAAATTTAAGAAAAACGAAGGCAGGGGAATAATATGGAAAGAATAGCAAGCTTCAGTGTAGACCATAACAAATTAAACAGGGGTATGTACATATCCCGCGTCGATGGTGATGTTGTTACTTATGATATAAGAACAAGAAAACCAAATGTAGAAGAGGTTATGGAAAACGGTGCAATTCATACAGCAGAACATCTTTTTGCTACTTATGTAAGAAATAGTGAGTTTAAGGATAATATAATTTATTTCGGACCTATGGGTTGCAGAACAGGATTTTACTTCCTTACAACAAAAATGTCACACGAGGATGTGCTGGCACTTACTAAAGATGCTCTCAAGTTTATTGCTGAGTTCAAAGGTGAAATACCGGGTGTGAGTGCAATTGAGTGCGGTAATTACCGTGATCACGATTTGGAGGGTGCAAAAAAAGAGGGCTTAGACCAATTTAATGTGCTGAAAAACTGGACAGTAGAAAAAATGATTTACGAAAACAATTATTAATTCAGGTGAATTTCAGGATTTATGCAAAGAGAAGCGAGTCGGTGTATTAATATACATCGGCTCGTTGTTGTGATATTACACAATAATATAAGGGGTTTATTGGTGTTTTTCTACAAAGAAAAAGCATTGTTTTCTTGAAACAAGTAATTCATATATGATATAATGCATATAATTCATAATAAATGTATATTTATGCAGACAAAAAACAGAGAGAGGGGTAAAAATGAAAATACTTGCAGAATTCATTAATCTGGCAAATATAATTTTTGCGGTTATTCTTGTAGCTTTTGTTTTAATGCTTATAGGCTTTCATTTTTATACAGAAATAAAAGCCCTGCTTAACAAAAGACTCGAAAACAAGATTAAAAATTTACTTGACGGTGATGAAAAAAGCAGAAGTAGAATAAGCAAAATAAGAAGTCTTTATACAGTCAGAGGAATAAGAGTTTTACATAATTTATCAAAAAATCTTGACGACCCTCAGGCAGAGCTTCTCAGAGAAGCACTCAGTACTGAGAAATTTTCAAAATATATAAGGGCAAACCTTACATTCAAGAAGCAAGCCATAGCTATTTTAACAACCAAGTTGATAGGCGATTTAAAATTAAACGAGTTTACTCCGGAGGTGCTCAGTAACCTGAAAAAATGGGAGGACCATTCTGAAACTCAGCAAATAGGTCTTTTAGCATTGATACTCAACAATCGTGAAAGAGAATTAACAGAGCTTTTGTCTTACGAGGGCTTCAGGCTTGCAATTTCTTTCAGGGCAACAAAAGAGCTTATGGAAGCATTCCCGGGAAATAAAAAAGAATTTTTTAAAGAGCTTCTTTCAAGAAAGTGTGACACTTACATATACCGTGCCTGTATGCATTGCATAGGCAACGAAAATATTTCTGAGCTTGCCCCTCAGGTAATGGAGTTTTTAAGCTCAGAAAATCTTAATGTACGCATAAGTGCAACCCGTGCGTTAGGTGCACTTAAATATGTTCCTGCAAAGGAAAAACTGCAGGAATTACTTCACCACAGCGAGTGGGAGCTTTCTTGTGCAATTGTTGAGGCACTTGCGGAAATTTCACCTGATGAATGCTACGATATAATTTTGCCTTATGTATTTCATAAGGAGTGGTGGGTTCGTTACCGTACCGCAGAAACACTTGCATCACTTCCTTTTACAGAAAAGCTCAGGGAAGATGTAGAAAAAAGCGGTGACAACTACGCCAAAGAAATTGTTTTTTATATGCTTGAAAGAAAACAGCTTGGGAGGGGTGCAAATGGCTAACGAAATAATATCTGCAATTTTTACATTTTTCAATTTTTGCTCAGCAGGTTATGTGTTGGTTGTGAGCATTACTTACCTTATTCAGCTTATTTATGCTTTTATAGGTTTAAAAAAATATAAAAAAGAGCTTGACTGTTCAGACAGTGACAGGTTTACAGATTCAGAAAATATTGTGCCTATAAGTGTAATTGTTCCGGCATTTAATGAAGAACCGACTATTTGTGACACCGTGCACAACCTTCTTTCACTTGACTACCCGACATATGAAATAATAGCCGTAAACGACGGTTCAAATGACGGTACTCTTGCAAAGCTTGTAAATGAGTTTAATCTTATTGAAATAAACGAGCCGTTCAAGGTTTCTATAACAACAGAAAAGGTAAAAGCAGTTTACCGTTCGGTAAAATTCCCCTCTTTAGTAGTTGTAGATAAGGAAAACGGCGGTAAGGCAGATGCTTTAAATTCAGGAATTAATATTTCACAATATCCTGTTTTTGTTTCGGTAGATGCGGACTCTGTTCTTGAGGATACATCGCTTGTAAGAATAGTTTATTCGTTTATGAACGACCCCGATTGTGTTGCAATTGGCGGAACTGTAAGAATCAACAGCGGATGCGAAATAGAAAACGGTAAATTAAAAAAGGTTTCTCTTACAGGCAATCCATTGTTTATGATTCAGACAAATGAGTATTTAAGAGACTTTCTGACAGGAAGAATTGCTCTTAATGAAATGGGAACGCTTTTAATAATTTCAGGTGCTTTTGGTGCATTTAAAAAACAAGCCGTTATTGAGGTCGGAGGTTACACACCAAAGTGTATAGGCGAAGATATAGAGCTGGTTGTTAAGCTTCATAAAAACAGTCTTGAGAATGAGCGCAACTCAACTGTCAGATTTATGCCTGACCCTGTTTGCTGGACTCAACCGCCGGATAATATACGCGACTTAATAAAACAAAGAAAACGTTGGCATATAGGTCTTGCAGATACACTTTTGAAGCATAGAGTGAGTGTATTCGAACCAAATATGCCTTAAATGTCCGATTTCACGCACCTTTTGTATTTTTTTGTCTTGATATACGCCAGTATAACTACGTCAAAGAAAATCCAAAATGTACGAGACCTCGGACATTTTAGGTTCTG
>JAFVWD010000036.1 GCA_017501865.1 Clostridia bacterium
AATAAGAAAAAAACTCGGTAAGGATATTGAGTTTGAATATAAAATTGATAACTCAATTATCGGTGGCTTTATACTTAACCTTGACGGCATTGTTTACGACAACAGTATTAAAACACAGCTTAACCGTTTGAAAAAACACATAAAGAACGGAGATGAGGGGTAATGTCTAACGATGTTTTTGCAACAAAAAATGAATATTTAAAAAGCAAACTTCAGAGCTTTACTGCCCAACCTCTTGTTTATGAATGTGGTAAGGTTTCATCTGTGGGCGATGGTGTTGCTACTGTTTCGGGACTTAAAAACCGTCTTTACGGTGAGCTTTTAGAATTCGAAGGCGAAATTTTCGGTATGGCACTTGAGCTTAATGAGGACGGTGTCGGTGCCGTGCTTTTTGACAGTGCAGATTCAGTAAAAGTCGGAGATAAGGTAAAAGGCACTAACAGAGTTGCCGAAATCCCCGTTGGTGACGAGCTTCTGGGCAGAATTATTGACCCTATAGGCAGAGCAATTGACGGCAAAGCACTCGATGTTAAGGAGTTTTTACCTGCAGAACGACCTGCACCAACCATTATTGACCGTGAGCCTGTCTCAAAACCTCTTGAAACAGGTATTCTCGCAATTGACAGTATGGTCCCTATAGGCAGAGGACAGCGTGAGCTTATTATAGGCGACAGACAAACAGGTAAAACCTCTATTGCTCTTGATACAATATTTAATCAGAAGGGCAAGAATGTTATATGCGTATACTGTGCTATAGGACAAAAGGCATCTAACATTTCACAGGTTGTTGACTACCTTCACAAAAATGAAGCGCTTGAGTACACAGTAGTAGTTGCTTCTACTGCTTCTGACAGTCCTGCGACTCAGTACCTTGCACCATATTGTGCGTGTACCGTTGCTGAAGGCTTTATGAAGGAAGGCAAAGATGTTTTAGTTATATATGACGATTTGTCAAAGCATGCAGTTGCATACCGCGCAATGTCATTACTGCTCCACAGACCACCGGGACGTGAAGCTTACCCGGGTGATGTTTTCTACCTTCACTCAAGACTTCTTGAAAGAAGTGCCTGTCTTTCCAAACGCTTAGGCGGCGGCAGTATTACTGCTTTACCTATAGTAGAAACAACAGGCGGTAACATATCTGCTTACATACCGACAAATGTTATTTCAATTACTGACGGTCAGATATATCTTGAAAGCGAATTATTCCACAGCGGTATGCGCCCTGCCATTAACACAGGACTTTCTGTTTCCCGTGTAGGCAGAAGCGCTCAGCACAAGGCTATGAGAAAGGTTTCAGGTACACTTCGTATTGAGCTTTCTCAATACAGAGAAATGGCTATTTTCACACGTTTCGGCAGTGATGTTGATGAATCTACCGCTAAGCTTCTCCGAAAAGGTGAATGCTTAACAGAGCTTTTGAAACAAGGTAAGGGCGAGCCCCTCACCCTCTTTAAGCAGGTTGCTCTTCTTCTTGCTTATAAGCTTGACGTCTTTGAAAGCACTCCTAAAAAAGATATTAAACAAAAAGCATATGAGCTTTTGGAACTACTTGAAGACCAATATCCTGACTATGTGAAGGAAATCAATTCAACAGGTGATATTACTGAAGCTGTTGAAAAGATTTTCACTAAAACAATGTTGGAGTTTAAACAATGAGTAACGCTAATGAAATTAAGCAACATCTCAAAGCAGTAGAGCAAACAAGAAAGATTACAAATGCTATGTACCTTCTCTCTACCTCAAGAATGAAGAAGGCTATGCAAAGCATAGATTTCAATCTTTTTTACTTGCAAAGATTGCGTACTACAATAAAAGATATTCTTTCAAAAACAAAAAACAACAACTTAACAAACAAGTTTATAGAGGAACGCGAAAGCGGCTCAGCCGTTTTTGTTGTGGTAACTTCTGACAAAGGACTTTGTGGCGGTTATAATTCAAGTGTTGTTAATCTGGCACTCGAAAAAATGAAAGAACATAAAAATCCGATGGTTATATCTCTCGGTATAATCGGTGACAGAATGTTCAAGAACCACAATATTGAGCCTGCTTTTTCATGGTACGGTGCTTCTCAGCACCCCACTCTGAATCTTGCAGGTCAGGTTGCTTCAAAGCTAATAGAGTTATTCCTCACAAATAATTACCGTGAAGTTTACCTTGTGTACACTGAGTATATTTCTTCAGCTGTACAAACACCTTGCGTTAAAAGGCTTTTACCGCTTTTAAGGCGCGATTTCCTTGATATTGATTTTGAAAGCGATAAACGTGCTCAGATGATTTACGAGCCCTCTGTGGAATCTGTTTTTGAGCATATAGTTTACCAATATGTGACGGGCTTTATGTACGACGTTTTTATGCAATCGGCAGTAAGTGAAAACATAGCGCGTATGAATGCTATGCAAAACGCAACAAAAAATGCCGATGAAATGATAGCCGCTCTTTCAAATGAGCTTAATGCCGCCCGTCAGCTTCAAATCACTAATGAAATAACAGAAATTGCTGCGGCAACAGAATTACAAAAGTGATTTATTTTATAAGGGTGATTTTAATTTATGAGTATAATTTATAAAGGCGAGATAGTGAAAATTTCCGGTCCTGTCATTGATGTCAGATTCCCCGGAAAGCTTCCGCCCATAAACACACTTCTTACAATAGAACAAACCGACAAGCACATAGAGGTTGCTATGCATATAGCAAATAACACCGTTCGTGCCATTGCTCTTGAAGCAACTGAGGGACTTTCCTGCGGATTAAAGGTTGTTTCTGACGGTAATGGTATTATGGTTCCTGTTGGCGATGCTGTCATAGGCAGGGTTGTTGATGTTTTAGGAAGACCTATTGACGGTAAGGGCGAAATTAAAGCCGACCACAAGCTTCCTATTCACAGAGAACCGCCTTCTCTTTATGAGCAGAAGCCTGCAACAGAGGTTCTTGAAACAGGAATTAAGGTTATTGACCTGCTCGTTCCTTACACCAAGGGCGGTAAAATAGGTCTTTTCGGCGGTGCGGGTGTCGGTAAAACCGTTCTCATTATGGAAATGATTCACAACATAGCTACAAATCACGGTGGCTATTCTGTTTTCACCGGTGTTGGCGAAAGAAGCCGTGAGGGTAATGAGCTTATGCACGATATGAGCGAAAGCGGTGTTATTAATAAGACAATACTCGCCTTCGGTCAGATGAATGAGCCTTCAGGCAGCCGTATGAGAATTGCTCTTACAGGTCTTACAATGGCTGAATATTTGCGTGACGAGCGTCACCAGGATGTTCTTTTATTCGTTGATAATATTTACAGATATGTTCAGGCAGGTAACGAAGTAAGTGCTCTTTTAGGCAGACTGCCGAGCGCCGTTGGTTACCAGCCTACTCTCGCTAATGAATTAGGTGAATTAGAAGAGCGCATTGCATCTACCTCAAAGGGTTCTATCACTTCGGTTCAGGCAGTTTATGTTCCTGCCGACGACCTTACGGACCCTGCTCCTGCTACTATATTTACCCACCTTGATGCTACAACCGTTCTTTCAAGAAGCATTTCAGAGCTTGGTATTTACCCTGCTGTTGATCCGCTTGAGTCTACAAGCCGTGCTTTAGAGCCTGAAATAGTCGGCGAAACTCACTACAGAGTTGCACGCGGTGTTCAGGAATGCTTACAAAGATATTCTGAGCTCAAAGACATTATAGCTATTCTCGGTATGGAAGAGCTTTCTGAAGAAGACCGTCTTACTGTTTACAGAGCAAGAAAAATTCAGAAATTCCTTTCTCAACCAATGAATGTTGCTACTGCATTTACAGGTATCAAAGGTCAGTTTGTACCTATTAAAGATACCATTGAAAGCTTCAGACAGATTATTGACGGTGAGGCTGACGATATTCCGGAAGCAGCCTTCTTTATGGTAGGTTCAATTAAGGATGCTCGCGAAAAAGCAAAAACACTTTAAGCTGAAACAACAAGGTGATTTAAAATGCCTACATTTAAATTAGAAATGTTTACACCGAAAAAGCAATTTTTCACAGGCGATGTTGATGCCGTGATGTGTAATGCCTTTGATGGAGAACTGTGCGTTCTTTACGGGCATCAGCCTATGATTGTTGCTTTGCCTCCCGGTGAAATCAAAATAAAACAAAACGGTGAATGGAAAAAAGCCTTTGTAGGTGACGGATTTATGGAAGTCCGACCTACAGACGTTCTTGTTTTCACGCACCTTTTAGAGTGGCCTGAGGATGTTGATGAGGCAAAGGCGCAGTTGCTTTTAGAACAGGAAAAAGAGCAATTAAGAAACGCTCAGAGCTTCAGTGAACACAGAAGAACTGAAATAGAGCTTCAGAGAATGATGACTACTCTGAGGAAAAGAAATTATAATTTGAATATATAACAAAAACTTAGACTGTATTTTACAGTCTAAGTTTTTGTTTCATTTTAAATATGATTATCACTGATTTTATATTTAATTTTTTAAAAGACTATAATTAAATGAAACAAACCATAAAAGTAGTATTATGGTTTGTATAAAAGTGTTGAGATTTTATTCTTTATTTTTATATTCTAATAATCCTATTATACAAAAAAGTAC
>JAFVWD010000354.1 GCA_017501865.1 Clostridia bacterium
GGTATCTGCTACGGTGTACATAATTTCATAACCGCCTGTGGTGTACCAACCCATACCATCATTAGCACCATAATAAGCATTTCTCAAAGGTCTTGTTAATTCAACGTAACCTTGAAGTAATATATCGTTGTTTTTATAAATAAAACAATCTAAAGCTTCTTTTCCACCAACTTCTACCGCAGTATTATCCATGACAAATGCGGCAGGAATGTCAATATCTGTTGCCCAGCCTTGTTTTTCGATATTTGAACGTTTATCGTTTAAAACACCTACAAGAACATATTCTTTTTTTATAGGCTTTTCTTTAATATTACGACCATCTTTAACGTAAAAATCAAACACCGTTTTTTCGTTTAATTTATAGTCAATACCAAGTCTTGTTAAAGCACTTTTTTCAATTGCTATTTCATTTTCTTTTTCAGGCATTCTGCCTTCAATAAGGCTCTGGTAATAAAGCTCCTTTGCATTATCATCTAACCACGCTACATAAGAACCTGTACTCGTTTCGCCATCTTCTGATGTAAGCTTTCCTACAATATGTGCATAGCCGTGCTTTTCTGTTGTTTCGTTTAAATATTTTTCAATGTCTTCACTTGTTACAGTATTAAGCATAATATCTGTTTGTTTACCATAGAGAAAATTATGCGTTTCTAAAGCAGAGCTTATAGCACTTGAAACAAAAAATGTAAAGCTTGACGAAAGTGTCATTGAAAGAATTATTCCGATAATAAGAAGTGTGTATTGCTTCTTACGATTTTTTAAGTTCCCTAATGCAAGGGAGTTATATGTTAACTTCTTCTTTTTCATTTTATAACTCCCTTATGTTTTCTACAATGCTATGTTTCATTTCTTTTCTTACCTTTGAAAAAATATTGAAACAGCAAATGCTGAACAGCAGCACAAGTGCTATAGCTGTTTCGTGGAATGTTAAAACGAAATCGTTAGGGGAATCGCCTGCTATGGTGAATATAATATAATAAATTCCGTAAAGCAGGAGAGAAAGTGTAATTCCGGAGAGCGTACCTATTCCGAATACAGTAAAGAATTGTCTGAGATAAGATAATGAAACTTCTTTTACAGATGCACCTACAGCTCTTAATGTACCTATGGATTTTTTGTTTTGCTTTATGCGGGCGGTTATAGAGTTGTTTATCATACTGCCTGAAGCGGCAAAAAAGAGCATCGTTACAGAAAGCATTACAAGGTACATACTGTAAAATTCTGTGTTTTGCTCCTGCTGTATTTGGTAATGAGAAAACAATTCACCGTCTGAGGTAGCATTGATTTTATCTAACATAGAAGTAATGCTGGTATCTATTTCTTGCGTTACCTCGCAGTTTGAGGTTATTGTAAATGTATTGTACGGTAAATCGGGTGAGGTGAGGTTGTTAATTCCTTCAAGAGATGTAATTGCTATAATATTGTCAGAGTTGTTTCTGAAAGAAATATCATTTATAGTGCGTGAATAAGGAAGCTCGTAAATGATTGCACCTATAGTTGTCTGTGCAGAATTTTTTGAGTATATTTTGTTTTCAACATCGTCTTCGGATTTTGTAAAAATCCAGCCTAAGTCAAGCTTTTGGCCTACCTTAAAATCATTTTTTGCAAATAAAATTTCATTATCACTTATTTGTGCTTCGTCTCGTATGGCAGGTACCGATTCTGCATAGACGAAGTTAAGAGGCTCCTCAAAAGGGTCTTCATAAGGCAATGCCTCGCTTGTTAAAGCCATTGCTTCACTTACAAAAAGTATTACTTCTTCACCGGAATCAAGCTTTTCTTTGTCGATTTTACCGTCTATTACATATTTATCGAAAAGTTGAATTTCTGAGTCGTCTGTACTCGCAAGAAGTATAGGTGAAAGTTCCTTTTCGGTATTCAGAATTTTTTGTGCTTCATCGGGCTCTACTATGTTTTTCTTTTCTAACAAATCGCGATAATTATCCTTTGTTATTACAGCATTTTCATAGCTTGTAGAAAAGAATCCTGTGCTGTACATATTTAACCTCATAAAATCAGTCAGCTCATCAGTCATTATAAATGCGCGTGTGCTCTTTTGTGATTTTACGGATTTGACAAACGGGTTATTAAGAATTTCATTTTTATCGTTTTCAGAGTATCCCTTGTTTGTGAACGGAGTGTTTATATATTCAGCACGATAAGTCATACCTGAATTTGAATGATAATCGTATTCTTTAGTACCGTAGCTTGCTTTAATGCCTGCTAATAACGCAAAGCCCGCAGCAGAAATTACTATCGTAATACAGAGAATTATGCTTGTAAGAACTCCCGACTTCTTTTCTAAAACAAATCTTCTTTTGGCAAGAAGGTTTATGCAATTAAATTCTTTTTGCGTTTTAATTTTCTTTTTTGCGAATTTTCGTGTGTTTTCTATATTTCTTATCGCCTGAACGGGTGTAACTCTTGATGCAAAAATAAGAGGGAATAAAGCAGAGAAAACAACAAAAATTACATTTGATATAAACGTAACAGGGAACACCCACCATTGTGGCTTGAAAATATAACCTGAGCCCAGAACAGGAATAAAAAGAGCAACAAATGCAAAAGAAATTATAAGACTTACAGGTGTACATAACAAGCAAAGCAAGAAGGCCTCTCTTAAGTAAAGCTTTACTATCTGACGTTTTGTAGTGCCTACAGCCCGTAAAAGTCCTATTTGCTTTGTTCTTTCTTTTAAGGTTGTGGCAAATGCATTAATTATACCTAAATTACATATAAGTGAAAAAACAAGGCTCAATATTATCAGAAATAAAAATGTGAATCCGCTTTCTCCCGTATTAAGATTGTACTGATAATTTGTGTACATTGTAATTTCGTCAAATTGAGTCATGTTCTCCATATAATCGGGAGTATTCTGTAGCTTTTGCAAGCAGTCATTGTAGTAGGGGAGCTTAAAGTAAGCATCACAAAAAGCGAATGCCATAACAGATTCCTTACCACCGGCTTCAACAGGAGTATTCGGAACTACAAAAATTGAAGGGTACTGTTCTGAGAAAAATGTAACATTTTCTAAATTGGATTTTTTGTCGTTCAGAATACCAACCAGAATATATTCCCGGTAATAATATTTTTCTTGTAGCTGAGTTCCGTTCTGTTTAAATATTTTAAGATTAATTTTTTCGTTCAGCTTACCTTCAAAGCCTAATCTTGTGAGTGTTGTTTTTTCTATTGCTATTTCATTTTCTTTTTCAGGCATTCTGCCCTCAGCAACATCTGCATAAAGGCTTGTTGCAGTTTCGTCGAGCCAGGCAATAGAGGAGCCAAAGTCATCGCCTTCAGCTTTTTTGTTTTTTGCAAACCCGAGAATGTGTGCATATCCGCATTCAGGAAAGGCATATTTTAGTGTTTCGTTGAAATTTTTCATTTCCTGTACATTAAAAACAGTTAAATCTTCCTTGCCGTAGCGGTAGTACTTGGTTTCCTTAGCAGAAGAAAAAGCACTCGAAATTAAGAAAACTGTACTTGAAGAAAATACCATGGAGAGAATGATGGCTAAAATTAAAACAATGTATTGCTTCTTACGATTTTTTAAGTTCCCTAATGCAAGGGAGTTATATGTTAACTTCTTCTTTTTCATATCAGCCACCTACTTATTCCGTGGTATTTTTACTATCCTTGATTACTGCGCCGTCTTCGATGGTAATAATTCTGTCGGCTTGTTCTGCAACATTTAAATCGTGTGTTACAAGAATGAGTGTTACACCTAATTCCTTGCTTACATATTTAAGAAGAGAAAGTACTTCTCTTCCGCTTTTACCGTCAAGGTTACCTGTAGGCTCATCGGCAAAAAGAATTGTTGGTTTGTTTGCAAGTGCACGTGCAATAGCAATTCTTTGTTGCTGACCGCCTGAAAGGGCAGACGGCAGGTGACTGAGTCTGTCTTCGATGCCTAAAATATCTATGATTTTTTTAAGATATTCCTCGTCAGGCTTTTTCTTGTCGAGCATAATAGGTAAAAGAATATTTTCGTAGCCTGTTAACTCTTCAACTAAGTTGTAAGCCTGGAACACAAAGCCGAAGCGCCTTCTTCTTAAAATAGAAAGCTGGTTGTCGTTATAGCTTTTTAAGCTCTCGTTATTATAAATAACTTCACCGCTTGTTGCATTTTCAAGACTGCTCAGACAATGTAAAAATGTAGATTTACCGGAGCCTGAAGGGCCTGTAATTGCAACAAATTCTCCTTTTTCAAAGCTCAGGGTTACATCGTCTAAAGCGACTACAATATTCTCACCGCTTAAATACTCTTTTCTTAAGGCTTTACATTCAATAATACTCATAAAAATTCTCCTTTTGGGCGTAAGGTGACGGGAGCCGAACACCGCACGGTTTTGGAAGACAAAAATTCCCACTAACATCGTCAAAACTCTTGAAATACGACAGTATTCCTGCGAGTTTTTCCTTGTTACTGAAAATTTTTTGTCTTACAAAACTGCCCGCA
>JAFVWD010000037.1 GCA_017501865.1 Clostridia bacterium
ATTTAAACGAAATAGCAAAAGAATATATAGACGAAGAAAAAGGTGTTGAAACAGAAGAAGATGCTTTGCAGGGCGCTTCTGACATTATTGCAGAAATTATTTCAGACTCTGCAGAAGCAAGAAAGCTTTTAAAAGAGCTTATAGATAAAACAGGCATAATCCGCTCTGTTGCAAAAAAAGAAGAGGACAGCGTTTACTCTATGTATTACGATTATTCAGAGGCTGTAAAAAAGATTCCGAGCCACAGAATCCTGGCTATCAACCGTGGTGAAAACGAAGAGTTTTTAAAGGTTTCTGTTGAAGTAGATGAAGAAAGCGCAATTAAAATTTTAAACAATCTTTTTATAAAAGAGGGCAGTTCTTCAACCGATTTCTGCAAAGAAAGTGTTAAAGACAGCTATTCACGTCTTATATTCCCTTCACTTGAAAGAGAAACAAGAAGCAATTTAACAGAAAAAGCAGACGAGCAGGCAATAAAAATGTTCGGCAGCAATTTAAAACCATTGCTTATGCAGCCGCCAATTAAAAATAAAACTGTTTTAGCAGTTGACCCTGCCTACAGAACAGGTTGCAAGCTCGCCATTGTTGACGGCAACAGCAAGGTTCTTTTCACAGGTGTTATTTACCCTACACCACCGCAATCAAAAATTGCAGAAGCTGAAAAAACTGTTTTAGGTCTTATAGACAAATATGAAATAGATTGCATCTCAGTAGGTAACGGTACCGCAAGTAAAGAGGCTGAAATTTTTGTTGCAGATACAATAAAAAAATCAAGTCGTCCCGTTACATATATGGTTGTTAATGAAGCCGGTGCTTCAGTTTACTCTGCCTCAAAATTAGGTGCAGAGGAGTTTCCTGATTTCGACGTTTCGGTACGTTCTGCGGTTTCTATAGCAAGAAGACTTCAGGACCCTCTTTCAGAGCTCGTAAAAATAGAGCCTAAAAGCATAGGTGTAGGGCAGTACCAGCACGATGTCCCCCCTGCAAGACTCAATGAATCTCTTACAGGTGTTGTTGAAGATTGTGTTAACTCCGTAGGTGTCGACTTGAACACAGCTTCAGTTTCACTCTTAAAATATATTGCCGGTGTTTCTTCTGCTACCGCAAAGAATATAGTTGCATTCAGAGAAGAGAACAGCGGTTTCAAAAGCAGAACAGATTTGAAAAAGGTAAAAGGCTTAGGCCCTAAAGCATTCTTACAATGCGCAGGCTTTTTAAGAATTCCTAACGGTAAAACACCGCTTGATAACACCGGTGTTCACCCTGAATCTTACGATGCAGCAAAAAAACTTCTCGCACTTTTTGATTACTCAGAAAAAGAAGCTACCAAAAACGGTGCTGACGGATTAAGAAAAAAAGCAGAAGAATACGGCATTGAAAAGGTCGCAACTGAATGTGGTACAGGTGTTCCTACACTTAACGATATTATAGGCGAGCTTGAAAAACCCGGCAGAGATATTCGTGATGAATTACCGAAGCCAATGCTCAGAACTGATGTTATGGATATGAATGACTTAAAAGAGGGTATGATATTAACAGGCACTGTCAGAAATGTTATTGACTTTGGTGTTTTTGTTGATATTGCTGTTCATCAGGACGGACTTGTTCACATCTCTCAGATTTGTGACCGTTACATTAAGCACCCGTCAGAGGTTCTTAAGGTCGGTGACATCGTAAAGGTCAAGGTTATGTCTGTAGATGTACCAAAGAAGAGAATCTCTCTCACTATGAAAGATGTTGAGCAATAAAAAAGTAGTGACAAATCAATAATAGTATGTTATACTTTTTAAAGTTTAAAAAATTTATTGCGAGGTAGTAAAATGCTTGAACTTAATTATGCCCTTAATCTTGTAATTAAAGGCTTGGAAGGCACAACTAAATCTTTAGGTTTTAAAGTAATTTATCCGGAAGGTGTAACACCTCCGAATGCACCTGTTTTTGAAGACAAGGGAGTTTCTTATATTTCTTACCAGGGCGAAAAAGGAAGAATACGAATTGTATTCCAGAAAAATCAGCTTGCATTACATTGTGCAAATACTGATGAAGCAGATACACCCGATGATGATATGAGACGAGTTTCACTTTCTCTTCTTGAATTAGAAGAATACGACGAAAGAGACCTTTCTTATATTTTCGATGAATTTACTGAATCAATAACAAAAGAATTTTCAACAAAACGCGAATTACGCGGTGACGTAAGAATGCCGACTCCTATTTCAAAGTCCAAGGCTAAAAACGGTCTTGTTTCTTACGACGCAGTAACATTAGGCGCAAGACTCGGCGGTGTTTTCCCTGAATTCAAAGAATTATATAAAGCAAACATTGAGGAATACGGCGAGTTCTTACCTGAGGAATTTTTCACCACACATGGCAACAAATTCATTGAAAAGACTATAAGAGAGAACGACAAACAAAAAATGCGTAAGGTTTTCGGCATTCTCAATGAAATTTTTGATGATGGCTCAAATGACACACAAAGCCTTATAGGTGTTACTATTTTAGGTACAATTTTAAGCGAAAACCCTGAGCTTATGGAAATTGCCGAGCCTCACTTTGGTGATGTAATGAGAGAGCCTGTTACTGAAATCATTAAGTATCTCTCATCACCAAGAAGCAAGGGTGCTAAAATGCGTCTTGCAAATCCCCCTATTTACAAGCCAAAAGCAAAAAAGAAAAAGGGCTTCTTCCAAGAAATGATGGGAATGTAAAATCTACAACTCAACATATGTGCTTTTTGCACAAATGTTGAGTTTTTTATTGACAACAAATTGCTAATATTATATAATAATTAGGTTCACGAAATTAAATATTTCTCCCCCATAATAAAGATTATCTTTATTAGAAATATTAAAAAAGAAAGCGAGTTGTCCAAATGCGTGAAATTGTCATTAACGGCGTTTATCGGCATTTCAAGGGCAATTATTACATCGTAAAAAACCTTGCAATTGATGCTGAAAGCGATGCCGAGGTTGTGGTTTACAAAGCGCTTTATGATGATGGGAAAATGTTCGTTCGTAACAAAGACAATTTTCTCTCTGAGGTTGATCATGAAAAATATCCTGAGGCTTCTCAGAAATTCAGATTTCAACTTCAACAAGCGCCGAAAATCCACCCGTTTTTAAAGTGAACAAAAACCCCGGGTACATTAACTGTACCCGGGGTAAACTTTTTATTACTCAATTATTCTTCTCTTTTCTTTCTTGTGAGAACGAATGTAGCTGCCGCTGCAACACAAACTGTTGCCGCTAAAGCAACACCTGCATCGCCTGTACCTTCAGAACCTGAAGTTGAACCTGCTGATGTAGTTGCAGAAGCTGCATTTGTTGTTAAAACTGCCTCGCTGCTGCTCTGTGTTGTAGGATTGGAAGCACTTCCGGTAGTTTCATCGCCGTCTTCGTCACCATCGAAAAGGTCTTTAAAGAAATCAATAATAGCATTAAGAATATCTTCAAGTGAATCGAAGTCAAGACCTAAGCCTTTAAGGATTTCAATGAAAGCATCTTCAATGCTGAATGCACCATCAACGAGCTGTTCAATCATATCTGTAATTTCAGCATTACCTATAAGATTAAGAATAGCATCTGCATAATCCTCAAATGTTACACCGTTGCCTGCAAGTAAATCTCTGATAAGCTGAATAAGAGCATTTGTGCTTTCTGCATCTGCCGGAGTATCAGTTGTTGTCTCAGCATTAGGGTTTTTAGTAATTGCTTCAGGAAGATTTAAAGTAACAATCTGAGATTCAACAAGAACTGTTGCAATAACCTCGTTGTCATCATTACCGTCTTCAGTAAGGAATTCGTTAATGTAAAGGTTAATAGTAGAAGTAGGCTGTGTTGAATCAAAAATCTGGAAAGTTATGTAAACTAAATCTTTCGCAGCTTTCTTTGTAACACCGCTTGTTGAAATAAAACCAAATGAATATTGGTATTTGTTAGCTTTAAGACCGTGAGCCCACTCACCGTTGAAGTTAGGTACAAAGTTACCGTCAGCATCTTTTGCGCCTACCGGACCAGCCTCAAGAACCTTAACTGTTTCACTGTCGAAGTCAAGGAACATATTAAGACCTACAAGCTTTGTAACTGCAGGACACTTAACTACTACTGTGAATGTGTCTTGTGTTACAGAGGTAACCTCTAAAGCTTTTTCGTTGTATGTGCCTTCAATAACTCTTGTAGCAAGCCCCGGTGTTGTCACCGCAAATGCTGAAGGCATTATGCTTGCCGCAATCATTACTGCGAGAAGGACTGCGAGTAATTTCTTCATTCAAAATCTTCCTTTACATAATTCTTTAAATAACACATAAAAGTCTTAAAATACCAAAAGGGCATAATAAGACACCTATAATTCTTGACTCATTATATTACATTTTGGTAGTGAATGTCAATAGAATTTTGATGAAATAATTTTTATTTTCAATTTGTTAAAATTTAAAAGCTCACCTGAAAATCGCATAGATTGTGGTTTTTTTCTGCTTTTCGTCACATCATACAAAAAGTGGTGTATTTTTTTGTTACGAAAATTTTTTTACTTCAACAAATTTTTAATTGAATTGAGTGAATCAAGTGCTTTTTTATCGCCCTTGAAATTTCTTAAATCACCTTTTATGAAATTTAACAGCTCTTCGTTATCAGAGTTTTCAACTGCAACCGAGCCAAAAACACCGACAGAACAGGATTTTCTTAAATCTGAAGGCATCATTTTCACAACTTTACCGTTAACCGTACGTTTTGTGAATTCACAGCCGTTTTCGCATCCCTTACAGGTAACCTTACTTTCAAGATAAGGCAAAACTATATTTTTCACAGTCGGTGTGCGTGATGTTAATGCTCCTGTAGGACAGGTATTGACACATGCACCGCATGAAACGCAATTACTTTCAGCCAGCGGTAAATCGAAAGCACTCATAGGTATAGTTGAAAAGCCTCTGCCAAAAAGCCCTAAATTTTCTGTGTGAGATATTTCGTTGCATACCCTTACGCAAAGACCGCAAAGAATGCATTTGTTATTATCACGTACTATAAACGGATGACTTCTGTCTTTTTTATATTGTCTTGTTTTTCCGCTGAGCTGCATTTCCCAGCTGTCATATGCCCTCATAAGAGGAAGGAGCTGACAGTCATAAACAGATGCACATCCGCATTCAAGACAGCGAGATGCTTCTCTCAATGCCTCTTCATCAGTTAATTTTAATGCAACCTCGTCGAAATTTCTTTTTCTTATATCCGCATTCTTTAATGCTACCTGAACTCTTTCGCATTCAGCTGTGCCCTCTAATACTTCAGGAGAAAAGTCGTTATTTACCGCATATTCCGGTAACTCTGCCGATACTTCAATTCCGTTCAACCAGCAATCAATACTTCTTGCTGCATTTTTTCCTCCTGCTATAGCTTTTACAGCTATATCCGGGCCCTTATTTATAACGTCACCTGCGGCAAAAACACCCTCTTCTGATGTTCTGAATGAAATTTCATCAGCTACAACAGTACCTTTTTTGGTAAGCTCGAGTTCTTTTACATCTTCTCTTAAAACTTGCTGACCTATAGCAGAAATAACGGTATCGCAACAAAGAATTTCTGTTGCACCTTCAACGGCAACGGGACTTCTTCTTCCGCTTTCGTCAGGCTCGCCTAATTCCATGAGCTGAAGCTTTATTCCGCTTACCCTTCCGTTTTCTGCAATAACACTGAGAGGAGCTGAAAGAAACTTAAATTTAACACCCTCGTCTCTTGCATCCTTAATTTCATCCTTCTCAGCAGGCATTTCGCTTTCGGTACGACGGTAAATCAGGGTAACCTCCTCTGCTCCTGAACGGACTGCAGTTCTCACAGCATCTATTGCTGTATTACCGCCACCGACAACCGCAACGCGTTTACCTAAATCTACCTTCTCACCATTTGCTGTTTTATAAAGAAAATCTATTCCGCCGAGTACGCCTTCAGCATCATCACCTTCACAGCGAAGTGAGCTGCTTTTCCAGGCACCTGTTGCAATAAATACAGCATCATATTCCGCTTTCAAATCTGCAACAGTAAAGTCTTTACCCAATTTTTTACCGTATTTGAATACTGCACCCATTTTTTCAATATTCTCTATTTCCTTATCGAGAACATCTTTTGGTAATCTGTATGCAGGTATACCGTATCTTAGCATACCGCCAGCTTTTGCCTCAGCCTCGAAAATATCTGTACTATATCCTCTGAGAAGCAGAAAATATGCACACGAAAGACCTGCCGGACCACCGCCGACAATCGCTATTCTTTTGCCGTTCCCTTTTTCGCACTCAG
>JAFVWD010000355.1 GCA_017501865.1 Clostridia bacterium
TAAGCTGTTCAAAGCCCAGGAAAGTATTGACGAGCTTCTTTGAAATATCAAAATGCTCTAAATTAAGATTGAGGTTTCCTGTTTCAATTCTTGAAATATTAAGCATTGCGTTAACCATTTTAGAAAGCCTCTTTACCTCTGAGGAAACTATTTCAAGATAATAGTTCTGTTTTTCAGGGGGAATAGTACCGTCTAAAATACCGTTGATAAAACCACCTATAGTTGTCATAGGAGTTTTAAATTCGTGAGAAACACTTGCTACAAAATTTCGTCTTGAGTTTTCAAGGGCTTCTAACGAGTCAGCCATAAGGTTGAACTCAATAATAAGCTCAGACATTTCATTTTCTTCATTTGGTTCAGGAACTTTGAATGAAAAATCGCCTGAAGAATAACACCTTGCAGCCTTTGCTAAGTCGCGTATAGGCTTTGTCATTTTATCTGCAAGGAAGAAAAGAGCGAGAGTTAAAATGAGTAATGCTATGACTGCTGCAGCAAGGAATGATGTCAGAAGTCTTATAAAATATGTGGTTAGCTCACCCGAAATAGGACGGGCGCATATTGTAAAGCCAATGAGCTCACTCTCAACTACTATAGGCGAAATTGCAACTGCATGAGATTCCTCGAATACACTGCCTAAGGTTGTATAATCGGCAAAGCCTATAGCTTCAGCCTTAACAAGATAAGCTTTTGAAATATGCAGGTTTTTGTGTTTTTCACAAACTGCGTGCTGTGCAGTTTCATAAGGTACCGCAAGAGCATCGTCGCAAGCAATAATGTCGCCGGTCTGATTACACATCAAAACAAGGCTTCCGCTTGCTTCTGCACTTATTTTCAGGTTGTTATAAAAGGCGAGTGCTGCCGCTTCAGGGTTGTGTAGTGCCAGGTCGGCACACAACAGCTCCGAAGTGGAGTTGGAAATTCTTACAGAGTTTCTGCTTAAATCGGCTAAAGTTTCCTGCTTTGAAAAGTTGGCAACAAAAACCATAAGAGTAAGCCCTGTAATAATGAAGCCTATTACAATTATGACCGCTAAAATAACAAAATATTTAAGAAAGAATGCACCGCGCTTGTTATTTTTCAGTCTTGATTTCAATTTGGACATAAATTAAGCTTTTGTTTCAAATTTGTATCCGACACCCCAGACTGTTTTGAGCTCCCATTTGTCTGAAACACCTTCGAGCTTTTCTCTTAAACGTTTTACGTGAACGTCAACAGTTCTTGAGTCGCCGTAATATTCAAATCCCCATACCTCATCAAGAAGCTGATCACGCGTATAAACTCTGTTCGGATTACTTGCAAGATGATATATAAGTTCCAATTCCTTTGGCGGAGCATCAACGAATCGGTCATTTACTTTTAATTCATAGTTTGTAAGATTAATTGTAAGCTTGTCAAACGAAACCTCTTTAACATTATTTGCAGGGGTAGACTGAACAGGAGTAATTCTTCTCAGAACAGCTTTTATTCTTGCAATAATTTCTTTTGGCTCAAATGGCTTGACAACGTAATCGTCAGCACCAAGCTCAAGTCCTAAAACCTTGTCAAAGGTTTCGCCCTTTGCAGTAAGCATTATTATAGGTGTTGAAGAGGTTTTTCTTATTTCTCTGCATATTTGCCAACCGTCAAGTCCGGGTAACATTATATCTAAAAGAATAAGGTCGGGATTTAATGTGTTGAAAGCATTTATTGCAGATAAGCCATCATTCACTACTTCTGCAGAAAAGCCTTCCTTTTCAAGGTAAAGCCTCAGAAGCTCACAAATGTTGACGTCATCATCAACAATAAGGATTTTTTCGTTTGCCATAAATTCACCCTCTCTATACTGACAACAAAAAAATTGTGTTTAATTTAAGAAGTTAACCTAAGTTAACTTTATTCCATTATAATCCTAATTTAATACAAATCTGTGAACAGATTTTAAAAATATTTATTTAGAATCTGTTCACGATATGTATGTGGTTTTTATTTCTTTTTAGAAGCCTTTTTTGTTTTTGTTGTTTTATTTGTGGTCTTTGTTTTTCTGCGCTTCATTGCCATTCTGTAGTAAATAACCCCTGCAACAGAGGCAACCACAAGAAGAAGTGCCGAAAAATATATAACAATTGTTTTTATCTGCTCGGTGCTCATAGAATTATCTTCAGTAACTTCTGTGGCAGTAGTTGTAACCTCATCGAGCTTACCTATGGTTATATTACCGGCTGTATCAAGTATATAGCCATAACCTGCAGGTAATGATTCAGAAACGGAGTTGCTTATAACATTGCCTTTACTGTCGACAAGCTGACCGTACTCATTTATGTGAAGAATTTCCGGATTAGGAGCGGGAGGAACAATGCCGTTGTTAAGGCTTATGTTCGGGTCGAGATAATCATATGTCGGTGTAACGGTCGGAGAAAGTGCATCGGTTACATCAACTGCAAAATTTGAGACAATACCTGTAACATCCTTGCTGTTATCGGGTTCACCCAAGCCTTGGAAAATATTTATTTTATATGTTGAAGTGTGTCCGCCCTTACAGGTAGCACTTACAGTAAAGACCTGCTTCTCATCTGAGTTTAACTTAAGAGTTTCATAGTGAGAGTGCTGAACTGCTTTACCATTGATTTTTACGGTGATTCCTGCTGTGGTAAGCGGGGTAGGATTAAGGTAAATTATATCTCTGTACGCATCAAGATAAACATTGTATTCAAAAATATCCGAATAAAACTGTTTTTCTAAATCAAAACGGTTTGTTTTTTTCAATACTATATCAAATGCTTCTTCGTAAGTATATTTGTTTGCAGAAATTGCAAGGTTTTTGTCCTCGTTTGCCATTCTCTGAATAATGTAAAATGGTACGGTGTTATTTCTGTTCGCTCTTAAGACTGAATCAGGATCTAATGTTACCTTGTATTGAGTGCCTAACATTGCTGCCATATATTTTACCTGAATTTCTTCGGTTGTGGCAGTATTTACGTCAACGGCAAGTCCTGCATTTTCAATTGTCATAATTGCCATTCTTCTGAAAACTTCATCACGCTCGATTGTAGTGAAATCACGCGATGAAACATAACCGTTTGTGTAGAGCGCGAAAAGAGTTGTGTAATAAATATAATCTTCAAGGCTTACAATTGATGTTATATTGAAATATTTGTTTAAGAACTGTAAAAGTGACTTGTCATCGCCGTCAAGAGCGATAAGATACATCATAAGTGCTGCTTCTAAGGTTGTTCCCGGCGGAATAGTAAGTCTTTCGCCTGTGAAAACATAATAAAAATCATTTTTCATAAGAGCATAAAGAGCACTTATCATAAGAATAGCATCAGGATCGCTTTCATCCTCTTCAGTAACAACAATACCGTTGTCTCTGAGCCACTGTGCTTTTGATTTGTCGGTAGCATCGGGGTCAGCAATTATTGAAAGCGCACCTAATTGCTGGAATACATAAATGTATGCAGCTTTTTGAGAATTTTCATCGAGTGTGTACAGAATAACATATTCATTAACTTCTTCCTGAAAGTTCGGAGCATCTGTAGTGTAAGGGTAATCTGTAACAGGGTGAATTGGTTTTTCGTTTACAATTCCGTCAACAGACATCATATTTTCTTTTATTACAAGCTGACGAATCCAGGAAGGGTCGTTTTCCTCGTACGCATACTGAGTGGTTATTCCTATATTTGTATTAATTTCTTTAGCAAACTTTTTTGCAGACGCAGTTGTGGCGAGAGCTGAGAAAAGTATTACTAATGTTAAAATCCATGCAGTTACACGGTGAGTTAATTTCATTATTTCCCTCATTTCAAAAATAATGTATAAAGTGAGAAAATCATTATATCAAAAAAGAGTGTTTCAGTCAATGAATGAACTGTTAATCTTCTAAAGAAAATGCAAAAATTGTTCTGGAAAAATATTCCTCATTTGCATCGTATACGCATTTGCACCAATCCTGGTGGTTTGGTGAATCAGGGTAAACCTGAGTTTCAAGACAGAAGGAGCAACGTTTAGTAAGAGCTTTTCCGTCTTTTCCTATAATTGTACCATCAAGGAAGTTACCTGTATAGAACTGCACTCCCGGGAGAGTTGTTTTAACCTCCATAACTATACCGGTTTTATCTGCTTTAGCAATGGCAATTGAGTTTAATTCACCGTCAAAATTGTTAATAATGAAATTGTGGTCGTATCCGTTTCCGTTTTTGATCTGAACATTTTCGGTGTTATTTATATCTCTGCCGATTTTTTTGAATTCTCTGAAATCAAACGGGGTGTTTTCAACAGGCTCAGCCATTTTTACAGGAATGCTTGTTTCATCAATAGGGGTGAAATAATCTGCATTGATTTTTAATTCGTGGTCTAAAATGTCGCCGTTGTCAAATCCATTGAGATTGAAATACGCATGGTTTGTAAGATTTATAACTGTTTTCTTATCAGATACCGCATTGTAAGAAAGTATAAGCTCATCGTTGTCGGTGAGCTCGTAAACGACATTTGCCTTTACGTTGCCCGGGAAGCCATCGGTTCCATCGGGACTGAAATATGTAAAGGTTACTGCCTTGTCACCTGTAATTTCACCATTCCAGATTGCAGAAGAATATTCGCCGCCACCGTGAAGGCAGGTTATGCCGTTATCGTTCTTTGTGAGGTTGTATTCCACCGAGTCTATAGAGAATTTTCCGCCCTTGATTCTGTTAGCATACTGACCAACAACAACACCCTGATAGTCACTTCTTTCGGTGTGACCCTTAAAGGTATCGTGACCTGACAGAACATCAACAAAATCGCCGTTTTTTGTTTTTATAAAAAGCTTTTCAAGAGTGGCACCTTTTTCTATGATTACAGCCTTTGTACCGTTTTTGTTTGCGATTGTAAAGGAGTTTACCTTTACATTAGCATTTTCGAAATATAAACTTTTAACTACTGACATAATCTTTCCTCCGGAAAACAAATTCAATTAATTTTACAATATATATAAAGACATTGTCAAGAAAGATTGATTATTTTTAAATAATATTGTATAATGTGCGTATTGATTTATGAAAGGACGTGGTTTTGTGGATGCTTTTTTTGATGTTCTTATTACTGTGTCGAGATATGCTCTTTTGCTGATTGCAGTGTATGTTGTAGCAAGAGTGCTGATGGCTATGTTTTTTAAAAAGACTACAAATCCCGTCAGGGGCAGGCTTATAAATGCTGTTACAGGTGAGGTTATTACACTCAGAGATAATGAAATTTCAATAGGCAGAAACAAAAACTGCGATGTTGTTCTCGGCTTTGACACAATTTCGCGTCTGCATGCAGTTATAGCATACAGAAACAAAGGCTTTGAAATTTTTGATACGAATTCAAAGTCCGGAGTGACTGTTAACGGGGAGAAAATCAAAGGTAAGGCAAGTCTTGTCAAGGGAGATGTTGTAGGCTTCGGTGGTCTTGAATATACACTTACCGTAAATAAATTCAGATATATAAAAGATAAAAGCTCTAAAATAGCACAGCCGGGTTATATGCTAATTCTTACCCTGCTTACTGTGTTTAATCTTCTTACATTACTTCTTACATCATTCCCTCAGGGGCAGTTTGAGTTTATGGTTGCAAGCGCATTTTTGGGGATGATTCTTACAATGTGGGGCTACTATTTCTTTGCTTCACTGGTTTTAAGAATAACAAATTTCGAGCTTGAAAGTATAGCGTTTTTGTTTTCTTCTGTTGGGCTGGGTATTGTTGCGAGTATGTATCCCGAGGGTGCACTTAAGCAGTTTTTTGCAATAGTTATAGGTGTTCTTGGCTTTTGCTTCTTGCTTTACACTCTGAGATTTCTTGATGTAATCAAGGTTTTCAGGTATATACTCGGTGCAGGTGCAATAGGGCTTCTTGCAGTAACCCTCATAATAGCAGAGCCGACAAACGGTGCTCTTAGCTGGATAAACATAGGTGGGGTGTCTCTTCAACCATCAGAATTTGTTAAGGTAGCCTTTATATTTGTCGGAGCCGTAACACTTGAAAGATTGCAATCGGTAAGACATCTTACTATGTATATTGCATTTGCAGCGATTTGTGTTATAGAGCTGTTTCTTATGTATGATTTCGGAGCGGCACTTATATTCTTCTTTACTTTTGTAGTTATAGCATTTATGCGTTCAGGTGATATCAGAACAATAATGCTTATATGTATTGCAGCAGCACTCGGAGCGGTTCTTATATTACTCTTCAAGCCATATGTTGCTGCCAGATTTTCAGGGTATATGCATATATGGGAGAATATGGATACTACAGGTTATCAGCAAACAAGGACTCTTATCTACTCTGCGAGCGGCGGGCTTTTGGGTTTAGGTCTCGGTAATGGTGAGCTGCGTCACATTTTTGCTGCGGCAGAGGATTTGGTTTTTGGTGTTGTTTCCGAAGAATTCGGGTTGATAATGGGATTTTTGATTCCGTTGACATATGCATTTGTTGCGGTTGCAACTGTCATAAACGCACAAAAGGCAAAATCGGCATTTTATGCAATAAGCGGTGTTGCAGCTTCTTCGTTGATATTATTCCAGACTATGCTTAATGTTTTCGGAGTAACAGATTTATTACCATTGACAGGTGTAACCTTACCGTTTGTAAGTAAAGGCGGTTCAAGTATTATTTGTTGTTTCTGCCTTTTGGCTTTTATTAAGTCTGTTGACGTCAGAACATTTTCCAATTTCAAAGTAATTGAAGCTGAAGAAGTTTCTGATGTCCGTTTTGAGAGTGAGGAATAAAAATGAAGTCAACAACTAAAAGAGGGTTTGTTGTCCTGTTGCTTGTGGCTTTTTTTACTATAGGAATGTGCTTTCTGGGTTTTAATATAGCAACTAATGCTGAAACATGGGCAACCTTGAGGGCTAATATGCATCTGGTTAATAACGGTAGCTTTATAGGTGCGGGTAACATTCTTGATCGTAATGGTGAAATTCTTGCCCATACAGAGGACGGCAAAAGGGTTTATAATAATTCTGAAAGAATAAGACGCGCTACTCTGCATATCGTCGGAGACAGCGAGGGTTATATTGCTTCGGGAGTGCAGACTGCTTACAAAAAAGAGCTTGTTGGGTATAACCTTGTTACGGGTATATATACTTTAAAAAAATATGAGCGCGGTAATGATGTTACCTTAACGTTGGATTCTGCAACATGTGCAGCTGCTTCTGATGCACTTGGTTCTAAAAAAGGTGTAGTTGTTGTCTGCAATTATAAAACAGGTGAAATTATCTGCTCTGTTTCCAACCCTAATTTTGATATCCGTGAAAAGCCTTCGACAGAGGAAATAGAGGAAAATGAAGACGGTAAATTCGATGGGCTTTATATGAATAGGTTGATTGATGGCTTGTATACACCCGGTTCAGTTTTTAAGGTTATAACAGCCGCTTCCGTTATAGAGAATATTCCCGATATTGAAAGCTGGGAATATGATTGTGAAGGTGAAATGTATGTAAACGGTGTTGAGGTAAGTTGTCCGTCTGAACACGGTAAGGTGGATCTGAACGGAGCATTGGTTAATTCCTGTAACTGTGCATTTGCAGAGCTCTCACAACAGCTTACCGCAGAACAGCTTACTGCTACGGCGAACAGCTTTGGCTTCGGTAAGAGCTTTAACTTCGGTAACAGTGTTACTGAAAAGAGTATTATTAATCTGGAGAATGCTTCAGAATCAGATATTGCCTGGGCTTCGGTAGGTCAGTACACGACACTTGTTAATCCATACCATATGCTTACTGTTGTAAGTGCAATTGCAAATGACGGTGTTGCAAAATTACCGTTTGTTGTAAAGACAATAGCTTCCCCGTCAGGTCGGGTAATAAATGAGGCTGTTGCAGATGAAGTTATTTATACCACACCTGAAATATCAAAGAGATTATCTGAGATGATGCGTAATACGGTAAAGGATAACTACGGCGACTGGAATTTTGATGATATTACAATGTGCGGAAAAACAGGTACTGCTGAAGTATCTGACAACGAAAAACCACACGCGTGGTTTATGGGCTTTTCGCAGGATGAGAAATGCCCTTTAGCTGTAGTTGTAGTTGTTGAAAACGGCGGTTGGGGTTCAAGTGCCGCTATCCCTGTTGCAGCTGAGGTTTTAAAAGAAGCAAGTAAGGTTGTAAATGTTTACTAATTGTAAAATTAAATTTTTATTCCTTAATCTCATTGACTAAAATTGTTATTTATTGTAGAATGAGGTTCAATGTTTTTAAAAATTCAAATTATTTATTGAGAGGCTGAAACAAATGAGTTTTATAGAGTTTGACTCGGTTTATAAGAGCTACAAAATGGGCGAAGTAACAATAAATGCCGCAGATGGTGTTACTTTTAATATAGAACAAGGTGAATTTTGTATTATTTTAGGTTCATCCGGTGCAGGTAAAACCACCATTCTTAACATTCTCGGCGGTATGGATGACTGCGATGACGGTAAGGTGCGTGTCGGCGGTGACCTTATAAATGAATACGATAATAAGCGCCTTATAGAATACAGAAGATTCGATGTAGGATTTGTGTTCCAGTTTTACAACCTCGTACCAAACCTTACAGCACTTGAAAATGTTGAGCTTGCTACACAAATAGGTGAAAAAGCTCTTAATCCTGTAAAGGTTCTTGAAAGAGTTGGCCTGGGCGAAAGACTTGATAACTTCCCGGCACAGCTTTCGGGTGGTGAGCAGCAACGTGTATCCATTGCAAGAGCACTTGCTAAAAACCCTAAGATTCTTCTTTGCGACGAACCTACGGGTGCACTTGACTACAATACAGGTAAACAGATTTTAAAGCTTTTGCAGGATACAAGCAGAGAATCAGGTATGACAATAGTAGTTATTACACATAACTCTGCACTTGCACCAATGGCAGACAGAATTATCACCGTTAAAAGTGGTCGTGTTGTTAAAAATGAAGTTAACGAAAATCCTGTTTCTGTTCAGGAAATAGACTGGTAATTTGAGTTTCGTTTAATTTGGACTTAGAAAGGATTTTTGTGTGATGACAAGAGCGTATGCTATTGATACGGTACGTTCGATAAAAAAGACAATAAGCCGTTTTATTTCAATTGTTGCAATTGTTGCATTGGGAAGCGGACTTTTTGTCGGACTTAATTCCGTGTCTACAGATATGATAGATTCCGCTGACGACTATTACCGCAAAAATAATCTTATGGATATAAGATTACAGTCGTTTATGGGTTTGTATGAGGAGGATCTCAACAAGGTCCGACTTATTGAAGGTGTAAAATCTGTTCAGGGAGCGAAATTCGTTGACGGATATGTGCAGACTCCCACCGAAGACGGCGAGGGCTATGAGGGTATAGTTGATATAGATGGTTCAGAGCTTACTATACGTGTTTTCGGATTTGATGTAAATCAGGCTAATGAATTTCATTACAACGGTGTTGATGATGTAAATTACATAAACCGACTTGAGCTCGTTGAAGGCAGATACCCTGAAAATGCAAATGAA
>JAFVWD010000356.1 GCA_017501865.1 Clostridia bacterium
AAAATTATAAATTTACTGTCATTTATAGTTTTGTAATACTGTAAATGACAGTTTTTATTTTTATTAAAATTTTTGCAGACTACTGATATCAATTTAACAATTTATTAACAATCAATTCATACGGGATTTATGACTGTAGGGTACAATGTAGACAGTTAAACGAAGTAAATGAATTCATTCAGATTAAATCAGACTTTTTCATTCCTATCTCCTTATTCAATATACCCCCACAAACACAGCAAAAACCTTCCGGTTACGGAAGGTTTTTGCTGTTTTAAAAAGTTCTACTTTAATTCTACCTGTATTTTCGTTACGTTTATTGAAAAAATAAATGGCTTAAAGTATAATTTTTATAAGGGTTGGTGATGTTTATATGGATAAATATTTATTTGGTAATAAACTATATAAATTACGAACAGAAAATAATCTTACACAAAAGGAGCTTGCAGGTGTTTTAGGGGTTTCTGACAAGGCTGTTTCCAAGTGGGAAACAGGTGAAGCGATGCCGAGAGTGAAAACTCTTAAAAATATAGCGGATTGTTTTTCTGTTACTTACGAAGATTTGCTTTCTGAAGAAGAGGAACTGAAAACAAACGAAGCAGAAAAAAATGAAGCAGAAAAAAATGAAGTATATGAATCTTTCTATCAAAAGAGAGTTGTAAAGGTAAAAAAGGATATAAAAGAGCATACGGCGGTGTTGCTTTTTGTTTCGATGTTAATATTTGTTATGAGAACAGAATTAGAGTTTCGAGGGCTGTTTACTGTAGGTATGCCGGTGTATTTTTCATCATTGCTTTTCGGTTCATTAATACCGCTTTCACTTAATATAACGCTTTGTGTGTTGTTGATGTTTTTTCTGAAAACAGAATTATTTAATTCGAGTCGTAATATTACGGTGTTGTTCACATTGTCATTATTCAGTATGATTTCTCAAGCGATGTTTTTTATAAGCGAAGCGGAAATTGATTTGTTTATGTTTCTCTCGACAGTTTTTGTTTTGTGTTCACTTATAGCAGTTTTTATGGTGTTTAAATTATCTCAAAAGGGGAAAATGCGTTTCGATTTAAAAAGAATTGTAACGAACAGCGGTCTTATGCTGTTAGCTGGGTTCGCGTTATATTTGACACGGACTTTATCTTTTCCTGAGATCGGCAGGCTTATTCAGATTGCATTTATAAACTATTTTTCTCTTTTTATTTTATCAGAAATATTTGAATACAAAAATTTAATTGATGTGAAGGAACACGATGAAAGCATAGAAAAGGAGAATGCATATATAAAAGTATTATGTTCTTTAGCAATAGTGAGTTTAGTTGGGGGATTACTTGTTGTAAGTATTCCCGGAATTGTTGTTAAACAACAGATTTCAGAATTGAATAAAGCGAATGCAACGAGTTTATTGTATAGTGATAATGGTATTAATTTTGATGAAAGCTCGAGTAAAAAATATACTTTTGATAAGCTTACTTTTGTTTTGCCTGATGATTATGAAGCAGTCAACAATGATTCTTCTGCCGGTTTAAATAAAGTGTTAAACTTTAAAAAAGCAAATGATGAAAAAACGCTGATTTATTTTAAAAAAGAAAATGAAGAATTAGATCAAGCTTCAATAGGATTATTTCTGGGAGAGGATGAGGAACTACTGAAGGATTGTTTTAAGGTGACGGGAGTCGAACCCCGTACGCCTAAAATTAAAATCTTTCGGCACATTAAGCCGTTTTTTGTCTTGTTATACGTCAGTATGACTGCGCCAAAGAAACACCTTACTGCACCAAAATCTTTGCAATTTTAGGTGCGTGCAGTTTTGTAAGACAAAAAATTTTCAGTAACAAGGAAAAACTCGCAGGAATACTGTCGTATTTCAAGAGTTTTGACGATGTTAGTGGGAATTTTTGTCTTCCAAAACCGTACGGTGTTTGGCTCCCGTCACCTTAAGGATGTTTTAGGTAAATACCCGAAAAACGATTTGGAATACGATGCGTTGTTGAACTCAATCAGAGAAGAAAAATTCAGTGTACTGAATTACAATAGGTGTATGTTGTATGCAGTTTTAATATTTAACCGTGGAATATCCTCGTTTAACGGAAATTACGATTTGGAATATTACAATATGGACGGAATTTCAGTTGAAATTCTTAAGTACAAAAACAGTTTTTTTAATATAGAAAAAACGAAAAACATTGAAGGCGAATATATTGCGGTGAATGTACATGTTGTTTTAGAAGGTGAAAAAGGATTTTACAATATAACGTATTTTCCAAACATAGAATCTCAGGATGAGATGTTTATATGCAAGCTTATTAATTCATTGGAGAAAACAGTTTAAAAATTTTACATTGCAATAAATTTTTTTGTATGGTATCATAAATTTATAAATGAAAAACAGAGGTGCTGAATATGAAAAAATTTATGGATAAAGATTTTCTTTTGAAAACTGAAACAGCAAAAAAACTTTTTGCTGCTTGTGAAAATGAGCCGATTTTTGACTGGCATTGCCATTTATCGCCAAAAGAAATTTACGAGAATAAAGCACCAAGCGATATAGCATATCTCTGGCTTGCAGGCGACCATTACAAATGGCGTGCAATGCGTTCTTGCGGTATTAGTGAAGATTATATAACAGGTGATAAATCACCTTATGAAAAGTTCAGAGCCTGGGCAAAAGCAATGCCGAATTTAATCGGCAATCCTCTCTACCATTGGACTCACCTTGAATTACAAAGATATTTTGACGTTTATGAGCCGTTAAGTGAAAAAACCTGTGACGCTATTTGGGAAAAGGCTAATTCATTAATTAAAAATGGTGGTTATACACCGCGAGAGCTTATTGAAAAAAGTAATGTAAAATATCTTTGTACAACAGACGATGCGGCAGATACCTTGGAATATCATAAGCTTTTAAAGGAAGACAAAACTTTCAAATGTCAGGTTTTACCTGCATTCAGACCTGACAAGGCACTCGGAATTGAGCTTGATGGTTACCTTGAGTGGTTGGCAACTCTTGAAAATGTGTCAGGTACTCAGATTAAAAGCTTTACAGAGCTTAAAAAAGTGCTTCTTTCAAGAATTGAATTATTTAAGGAAATGGGTTGTTGTGCGAGCGACCATGCTTTAACTTATGTTCCTTATGTAAGAGGCTCAGAGGAAGAACTGAACACCCTCTTCACAAAGAAGCTTTCAGGTGAAGAGCTTTCGGTACAAGAAATTGATTTGTATAAAACAGAGCTTTTAATATTCCTTGCTAATGAATATGCCAAAAACAATTGGGCTATGGAAATTCATATAGGAGCTATGAGGAATAATAATACCGAGATGTTTAAGAAATTAGGTCCTGACACAGGTTACGATTCAATAGCTGATTATGAAATTGCTGTAAATCTCTCAAAGCTTCTTAATGCAA
>JAFVWD010000357.1 GCA_017501865.1 Clostridia bacterium
CAGAGTCCGTGCCGGAGTAGATGTTTTAATGCCAGGCGGTAAACGTTCAGGCAGAAAAAAGCCTGACGGAACATTGCTTGAGACTTACCAAAAAGAAAACGGAATAACCCTGGGTGAGATGCAAAGAACTGCAAAAAATGTTCTTAAGCTCTGTTTAAGGTTAGATAAATAAACAAAAATTTAAAAGCTGTTTTTCCTGATAATGTTTTAAAAATACTTCAAAACAAACAGATTTAAAAACGGCAAAAAAGTGGCTGTAAAAAAAACTGCGTTTTTTTACAGCCACTTTTAAATATTATTTCGAAAGCATAACCTTATCGCTTGTAAACTGACTGCCACTTGATTGCTCAAATAATTGAAGAAGCTGTTCAATGGTGAGATTCTTTTTCTCTTCACCTTTAACATCAACTACAATCTGACCTTCGTGCATCATAATAAGACGATTACCTACTCTTATAGCATCAGCCATATTATGAGTAATCATAATTGTGGTAAGATTATCTTTTTCAACAATTGACTCTGTAATATCAAGTACCTTCTTCGCAGTTTTAGGGTCGAGTGCAGCAGTGTGTTCATCAAGAAGAAGTACCTTAGGCTTTTTAATGGTAGCCATAAGAAGAGTCAAAGCCTGCCTCTGTCCGCCTGAAAGGAGTCCTACCTTTGCAGTAAGTCTTTTTTCAAGACCTAAATCAAGTATCTTTAAAAGCTCAATATACTCTTTTCGTTCTTTAGAAGTAATACCGGGACGAAGAGTTCTTTTTTTACCTCTGCGGGCAGCAAGTGCAAGATTTTCTTCTATTTGCATATCAGCCGCAGTACCCGTCATTGGGTCCTGAAAAACTCTGCCAAGATATTTTGCGCGCTTGTATTCGGGAAGACGTGTAACATCGACACCGTCAATAACAATACTACCGCAGTCAACAGGATAAACACCTGCAACCATATTAAGCATTGTTGATTTACCCGCACCGTTACCGCCAATTACAGTAACAAAATCACCTTCCTCAAGATGGAGATTTAAATTATTAAGAGCCTTCTTTTCATTTATTGTTCCGGGGTTAAAGGTTTTTCCTACATTTTTAATGTCAAGCATTTACTTTTTCCCCCTTTGATTTAGTAATGTGCTTTGCTTTGTGTTGACTTTTCCAGTAAGGAATTGCTAAGAAAACAGCAACAACCACAGCTGAAAGAAGCTTTAATAGGTTTGCATCAAGTCCCATTGTAATAACAGCCTGAACAACTATATAGTAAATAACTGAACCTAACGCAACGCTTAAAAGTCTTAATGCAAAATTCTTAAAGATTTTACCAAAAATTGCTTCACCAATGATAACAGCGGCAAGTCCTATAACAATAGCGCCCTGCCCCATTTTAACATCAGCAAAGCCCTGATATTGTGCAAGGAATGCTCCTGAAAAAGCAACAAGACCGTTTGAAATCATAATACCAAGAACCTTATTTAAATTAGTGTTGATGCCTTGTGCTCTGCTCATATTAATATTAGCGCCGGTTGCACGGAGCGCACAGCCTGTTTCAGTACCGAAGAACCAATAAATAATTGCTATAAGTGCTGCAAGTACAATTCCGACTGTTATAAGCGGGTTGTGAAAAGCAAGTTCTTTAACCCATCGAAGAGATACAAGCAAGTCAGTCTGGTTAACGTTAACAGACTGGTTTGCTTTCCCCATAATTTTAAGGTTGATTGAGTAGAGTGATAATTGTGTGAGAATACCTGCAAGGATTGGCGGAATTCCCATAAGTGTGTGTAAAAGACCTGTAATAGCACCGGCAATAAGACCTGCAACAAAAGCAAATAACATTGCAAGCCATAAATTACAGCCGTTTAAAATAAGCATAACTGCAACAGCACCGCCTGTGGCAAAAGAGCCGTCAACAGTAAGGTCGGCAACATCAAGTATACGGTAAGTTAAATAAACACCGATTGCCATAATTCCCCATATAAGACCTTGAGAAATTGAGCCCGGAAGGGCGTTTAAAAGTTGTAATAAAATTTCCATAAGATAAATTCACCTAAACTAAAATTTCGGGGAAGAAAAAATCTTCCCCGTCATATATTTGTTTTTAATTATTCTATAACGATTGCTTCGTAACCCTCAAGAGGAGTAATTCCGAGAGCAGTACAATTTTGTTCGTTATATTTTGGAGTTTGTTTTTCAGCATACTCAATTGGCATTGTTGAAATATCAGCACCATCTCTGAGGATTTTTACAGCCATCTTACCGGTTGTGTAACCAAGGTCATAGTAGCTGATTGAAAGAGTAGCAATACCGCAACCTGAACAGATACCTTCTTCACCTGCGATAACAGGAACCTTCTTCGGTTCGCAGATGTTGTCAATAATACCGGTATTTTCAGCAACTGTATTATCAGTCGGAACATATATAACATCAGAATTATCAGCAGCAGTTGTACAAACCTGAGAAAGGTCATTTGAATCAGCAAAAGGATAAAGAGTAACTTCAAGACCATTCTTTTCAAGAGCCGCCTTTACAACATCAACCTGATACTGACTGTTTGCCTCTTTTGAACAATAGAGGAGACCTGCAGTTTTTGCATCAGGGCACCACTCTGTAATCATAGCAGCCTGTTTATCAAGCGGAGCAAGGTCAGATGTACCTGAAATGTTTCCGCCAACAGTACCGTTAAAATCCTTAAGTTCAAGTGCTACACCGTATTCTGTAACAGAGGTGCCGAGAATCGGAATATCTGCAGTAGCAGCTGCTGCTGATTGAAGAGCCGGTGTTGCGTTTGCCATAATTAAATCAACATTGTTTGAAACGAATTGGTTTGCAATTGTTGAGCATGTAGCAGGATCTCCCTGACCGTTCTGAACATCAAATTCAACTGCATCTTCGCCAAGCTCATCAATAATTGCTTGTTTGAAGCCTTCTGTAGCAGCATCAAGAGCAACGTGCTCCATAAGCTGGCAAATACCGATTTTGTACTTTGCATTACCGGTAGGTTCAGCGGTTTTTTCGCCCGAACAACCTGCAAGTGCTAAAAGGCTTGTAGCACAAATAACAATTGCTATTACAATAGATAAAGCTTTTTTCATTTTTATTAACTCCTTTATTCAGATCAATAATAGACCTTGATTTTTTACAAGCCCTATTATATAATCCTGTTATACATAAGTCAAACAAATAGTTTTTATATTTACCATAAATATTTTTTATGCTCGGAGGCAGATATGGAATTAAGAAATTTAATAACTTTTATCCATGTAGCGGAATTAGGTAGCTTCACAAAGGCGGCAGAACAATTAGGTTATTCACAACCATCAGTTTCTTTTCAGATAAAACAACTTGAAGAAGAATTTGGATGCCTTTTATTTGAAAGAATAAATCACACAATAACACTTACCGAAAAAGGCAGAGAGCTCGTTTCGTGTGCCCACCAGATTCGTGCCCTTACAGATGGATTTAAAGAAAGTATAGACGAAGAGAGTGATTGCAGCGGATTTATTCATATTGTATCACCAGATTCTGTATGTGAAGAAATGATTCAGCGACACTACATTGACTTTCACAACAAATATCCTGATATATCAATAAGATTCACAACAGGAGACTCAAGTGTTATGTTAGATATGCTGGACCACAACGAGGCTGATGTAATTCTGACTCTTGACAGTCACTTATATAATAAAGATTATGTAATTGCAAAAGAGCAACAATTACCAATGCATTTTGTTGCCAATGCAGAATCAAAGTTTGCAAACAAGGAAAACATCTCTATTGAAGAGCTTGTAAATGAACCCTTTATTTTAACTGAAAGAGGTCAGGGCTACAGGAGAGTTTTTGACAGAGAGCTTGCAAAAAAATCATTGGAAATTTCTGCAGTTCTTGAAATAGGCAGAACAGATATTATTACATCATTGCTTACAAAAACCGATATGATTTCATATCTTCCTGACTTTGTAACAAAACCGTTAATAGATTCGGGAGAGCTTTGCTATCTTAATGTAACAGATATAAATACAGACATTTGGAAACAGCTTATTTACCACAAAAATAAATGGTTATCAAAAAGTATGAAAATATTTATTGATTATGTAAAAGAAAAAGAATTTTTAAATTAAAACAAAATTCAAACGAGAGATTCCCACTTTGAGAATCTCTCGTTTTTTTACTTTGAAAGCAAGTTATCTATAAATTGCCTTGCAAGTCTTGCAGATCTGTTACCGCGCGCTAATGCAAAACGTTCAGCACGAAGTTCAAGTTCATCTGAAGGCAAATCAATGTAAAAAATTTATTTATGAAATCCGGAAACTAAGTCCATATCCCAA
>JAFVWD010000358.1 GCA_017501865.1 Clostridia bacterium
AATGGAATGTATGGTATCACTCAAACAATACACCGGTTGAGAGATGGTCCAAGGCACCTTGTCAGTTAGAGGATATTTATAATTTTGAAGATGCCTTGTTAGTTGGACTTATGTTGATTTCGCTTGTGCGCAGAGCAGACAGGGTTAAAATCGGTTGTCTCGCACAGCTTGTTAATGTTATAGCGCCTATTATGACTGAAACAGGTGGCGGAATTTTTGAACAGACTATTTTCTATCCTTTTATGCATTTTTCGAATTATGGCAGGGGAACGACTCTTCTTTCAAAAATTACCTGTGATAAGCACGATACAAAGGAATTTACAGATGTTCCCGATTTGGACGGTATAGCGGTTCTTTCTGATGAAGAAGATGCATTGACTGTATTTGCGGTAAACAGAAGCTTTGATGAGGATTACGAGCTGTTGGTTGATATGCTTGATTTTGGGGGATTTAAGCCTGTGGAGCATATTGGAATGGCGGGTTACGGAATAAAAGAGAGTAATTCAATTGTTTCTGCACCTGTTAAACCCGGCAACGCTTCTTTACCTGAAATTGACGGCAGAAATGCAAGAATTCATCTGAAGCCCCTTTCCTGGAATGTTATCAGATTTAAAAAAGGATAATAATAAAATGAAATTTGATTATAGAGAAGCTGCGAAAAAGAATACATTGATAGTTGCTCACAGAGGTGTAAGTGGCGGTAATATTCCATGTAACACTATGGCTGCATATGAAATTGCACTTATGCAAGGCGCAGATGTTATTGAAATGGATGTAGATATGAGTGCTGACGGACAATTGGTTGTTTTTCATCCCGGCAGAGAATTTGAGCACCTCTCAATAGCAGAAAGCTTTGAAAACGCAACTTGGGATGACATAAGCCGTTACCGCTATGTCAATGCAGGCGAGCGCTGTCCTACACAGTTCGGGGTCCTGAAGCTGGATGATTTTCTTGAGAATTTCAAAAACAGGTGCTTTATAAATGTTGACAAATTTTGGGAGCATCCGCAAGAAATATATAACGCAATTCATAAACATAATATGGATGAGCAGGTAATTGTGAAATCTGCACCGTCAGATGAAGTGTTCAGGGTTTTGGAAGAGGTTGCACCGCATCTTCAGTTTATGCCCATAGTCAGTGAAGAAAATACAGTTCATAATGTTTTAAAGACGAAAAACCTGAATTACATAGGTGCCGAGGTTCTTTTTACTTCTGAAGACAGCCCTGTTGCAAGCGATGAGTTTATAGAAATGATGCATAAGGATAATAAGCTTATCTGGGTAAATGCTATTATCTATAATTACCGTGAGCAATTGGCGGCAGGTCATTCTGATGATACGGCACTTACCGACTCTATGGAAAAGGGTTGGGGTTGGTTAAGTGATAAAGGTTTTGATTTTATTCAGACAGATTGGCCTTTAATGCTTATAAATTTTCTTAAGGAAACAGGAAGATATTACAAATAATTGAATAGTATATACAAAAAGGGTGAATAATTATTCCTTCTCGATATTTTTCGACAAGGAGAATTCACTCCTTTTTTCATTTTTGTAGAAAATTAAACCGTTTATGTCGAAAGTGTTGACTTGACTATTACAGAATAGTATAATTATGCAACAAAATGTGAGTGGAGGGTGTTGGATGAGTAGATTGTCTGTACTGTTTGCAGATGATTTTGATGGTATTTCAAAAAGATTTTGTGAATTTGAAGATGTTGGTTTTAATTACAGAACCTGTTGTAAAGATGGTGGCATTGTTTTAGAGGAAATTAAAAAAAGACCGGTTGATGTGTTGGTAATAGATTTCTTTATGAAAACTATTGATGCTTTAGGGATTTTAGAAAGATTAAAGCTGCTTAATCCGCTGTACAGTCCTGCGGTAATTGTTATTTCAGGTATTGAGAATTCCGCAATTAAGAACGAGGTTTTGAAAAAGGGTGCAGATTATTATTTGAACAAGCCTGTAACCACAGAGACTATAATTTCTAAAATTCAGGAAATAAAAAGAATGCGTGAAAATAATATGCTGCGGTCAAATGCCGAAAGGTATTATGAAGATTGTGATGCAATAATAACAAATATGATTCATCAGGTTTGTATACCTGCTCATTTAAAGGGCTACAATTATTTACGGTATGCTATTAAATTATGTGTTGAGTCTCCCGACTATTTGAATTCTGTGACAAAAGAGCTTTACCCTAAGGTTGCAGATAATTACTCTGCCACAAGTGCAAGTGTTGAACGTTCTATGCGTAATGCTATAGATATTGCCTGGGGCAGAGGCGAAACTGAGGGCTTTTCAAAATATTTCGGCTATAATTCGCAAGTGCGTAAAAAGCGCCCGACAAATTCAGAGTTTATAGCGCGTATATCTGATGAAATAAGAATAATTTATAACGTTTCATAAAAATATATATGCACAACAAACAAATTGAAAGAGAGTTTGTTGTGCATATTGTTTTTTTGTGACTTGTGTGCGTATAATTCTTTTTTTACATTGAAAAATTATGCAATTTGTGGTATTCTTATGGTAATAGTATGCAAATTATGTGCAAAAAAACAATTAGTTGTTATTATGGGAGTGATGAAATGTTAAAAAAGTTTGATGTTTCAGCTTATAAAAAATTATACGATGACAGTTCAATGGCTGTTGCCGTTTTTAAGTTGGTTGAGAATAAATCAGGGGAAGTATGTGATTTTATTTATGAATATGCCAACGAAGCAACTGCTAAGAATGACAACCTCAGGGTAAAGGATATTTTAGGGAAAAAATATTCTGAAATATATAAAAAGTATCCGCCTAAATCAACATTGAAAAATTTTATTGAGGCGGGTTATGACGGTATTGCCGGTACTACTCAGGAGTATTGGTCAGAGGTTGGTTTAAGCGTTTCTATGCAATATACACAGGCAGCCTACGGGTATGTCGCGGTGTATCTTGTTTCTATTTCAAATGTTGATCAGCTCCGTGCCCAAAATGAACAGCTGGTTAATAAAATTCCCGGTGGTATAGTAATTATTGAGGTGACAGATAGGCTTCACTTTTTCCATTGTAATGACTGGTATTATAAATCATTGGGATATACACAGGAGGAATTTGAGTCTCTTTGTCTTGAGGATGAAAATGACGGGATTCATCCTGACGATGTCCATATTCTTAAGGATAGTGTTGAAGAATGCTTTTACGGCAAGGATAACGACACTCTTACCTTCAGGGTAAAGCAGAAAAAGGGCGGATATAAATATCTTGGTTTAAATACAACTGTTGTTGGCAGAACAAGTCAGAAATTAACACTTTACGGAATGTACACAGATGTTGATAAGCATATTCGTTTAACAAATAAATTGGCTTATGTCAATGCAGAAATGGATAATATGATAGCATCTATTCCCGGTGGTATTTCTAAATATGTTCTTACTGAAGAGGGTACTTTAAAACGTCTTTACAGCTCACCCGGTATGGCTGAGCTTGTAGGAAAAACACAAGAAGAGTATGAGCGCGATTTTGACACAGATTGGAAAGAGAATATCTACTATGCAGATTTTCCGATTGTTCAGAAAAAAATTGTGGAGTGTATCCGCACTCTGCAGTCAACAGAGTTTACATACAGACTTATTCATAAGGATGGGAGTCTGGTATGGGTTACGGCATTAGTAAGAGTTATAGGTGAAAAGGACGGCAGACCGTTAGCTCATGCAGTTTTCCATGCTATGGCAAAGAGTGAAATTCTTTACCAGACACTTCTTGATAATATTGATACCGTAACCATTGTACGTGATGCATCAAATAGTGAAATACTTTATGCTAACAGGGCTGCATCGCAATTTCTCAACGTTACCGAGAAATATCTTATAGGTAAAAGCTATAACGATGTTATGAGAGATGCTCAGATTCCTTATGAAGAATTTGAGGTCGATTTTGAAAATAAGGAATCAAAAGAGGTTGTAGTTGACGGAAAATGCTACAACGTAACGGCGGAAAAAATTATATGGAACGACAGAGAATCTGTTGCAAGCTTTTTGACTGATATAACTGACTCGTGGAAAGCGAGAGAGGAAATTCAGAGCGATAAAGATAAGCTTGACGAGATTGTCAGCGAAATCCCGTTAGGTATTGTTGTATTCAAGCTTGATAAGGATGATACAATTTATGTTGAATTGTGTAACGATGCTATATGTGAAATAATAAATATAAAAAAAGATGTTATAAAATACGGTGAGTATAGAAATCTTTCTTTGCCGTTTGAATTTTATAAGGATGATATTCCGGTTATTTTAAATGCATTTGAAATAGCCAAAATACAGACAGCACCATTCTTTTTCAATTTCAGAATTGTTCACAAGGATGACAGCATAAGCTGGTTTACAACTAATTTCCAGAGTGTTCCTCAGGATGACGGAAGCTACCTGATTTATGCAGGCTTTGTTGATATTACACAACAAAAAGACCTCGAAGAAAAATTGGTTTTAAATGCAAAGGAGCTCAGAGAATCTGTTGTAAAATTACAGGAAAATAAAGAACGATTAAATGCCGTTTCCAGAAGAGCTGAGCTTTTCTATTGGGAAATAGAGCTTGATACAGGTGATGTTACTGCATCATTCGCAAGTGAAAATTCACCAAGCCTGAACTTCAATAATGAAGGCTTTGCTACAGATTTCATTATTGAAGAGGATCTTGAGTACTTTACTCTTATGACAAGTATTGCTACTTCCGGTAAAGAGTCACATGTTACCTTTGATGTTCGTGTGGGGATTGCAGAAGAAAGCTCTGAATGGTACAGAATTACTTACGATGTTATAAGAGATGAAGAAGGCACCCCCGTCAGTCTTTTGGGTCTTGCACAAAATATTAATGAGTTAAAGCTTGAACAAAGAAGACTCGACGAAGAAATTGAAAACTTAGAGACTGCTACTCAAAGGCAGGATGTTCTCTCAACTATGAGAATAAATCTTACCGATAACTATGTTGAAAGCTATAGCTCAAAGCCGGAGACAAGGTTGCCGATTGAAGCAGGCGCAAAATATACAGACGCATTAGAAATGATTGCAGGGCATGCAGTTTCAAGGACTCATAAGGAGGATGTTTTACGTCAGCAATCATTAGAAAAATTGCTTTCTATTTTTGAAAATGGTGAAAAATCACTCTCATTTGATTATCAGATTGAAACCTATGACAGTCTTTCTTATTGGGTTAACAGCTCAATTCGTCTTTACAGACATCCTACAACGAAGAAAGTAATGTGCTTTATGTATTGTTATGATATTAATGATATACACGTTACGAGAGAGATTATTAACAAGGTTGTTGATGACGGATACGAGTACATAAGTATTATTAATGTAAAAAACAGAAAAATTGAGTTTTCTATAGGTGATGCAAAGAATTATCACCTTAAAACGAACGATGTTTTTGACCGTTCTCTTATGGAGGCATTTGCAAGCTTTGATTCACTTGAAGTTGCGGAGTCTAATTTTGACACCTGCTGTCTTTCAAATGTTATGGAGGAGCTTGAAGACCGCGAAGAATTTTCGTTCCCGTTTAACATAAATGAAAACGGAAGAAAAGAACGCAAATTGTTTACCTATAGCTGGTTTGATGAAGAAAAAACTAAAATTCTTTTGCTCGCTACTGATATTACAGATATCTACCAACAGGAAATCAAACGTTCAGAGGAGCTTGCCAAGGCACTTGAAGCGGCAGTTATGGCAAACAAGTCAAAGACAGACTTCCTTTCAAGAATGAGTCATGAAATACGTACTCCTATGAACGCAATACTTGGTATGTCGCGTCTTGGTGAAGATGTGGCAAAGGATGACGATGTAATCTCTTATTTTAAAGATATTAATAATTCAGGTAACTATCTTTTAGGACTTATAAATGATATTCTTGATATGAGCCGTATAGAGCAGGGTAAGATGGATATCTTTAATAAATTTGAAGATAAGGGAGAAATTATTCGTTCGGTAGAGGTTGTAATAAGACCTCTTGCAGAAGCGAAAAACATTGATTTTGTAATTG
>JAFVWD010000359.1 GCA_017501865.1 Clostridia bacterium
AACTAAAATCTTTAAATTCTTCTACAAATAAAAGGTACAAGGAGACACTTCGTAAAGAAGATGTCTCCTTTTTTACAAAAGAAAAAGACAATTTCAAAACTTGAAAGTGTCTTAGCGAGTTACATACTTTAAAATGTTTATCGTACGATTTGCCGCATATCGCAGTTTTTGGTTATAGTGCTCTTGTTTTGCACGAATATAGCCGAGGCACACTTCCTTACGGAGTGTGCCTCGGCTTGCACCTTTTTTGCATTTTAAACATCGGTAAAGTAATCCGGGAATTCCGGCATCATAACCGTTTTCACCAAATTGAAAATAAGAATACTTTCACCCATTGAGCAACCTACACAGCCAATTCCTGTCGAGGTTGCTATATTTATGTTGCGTTCCAAATCTATCTGATAAACTTTCTTTAAATCCTTTGCGCTTCTGCTATATTCACTTGAAAAAGCAGATTTTTTACCAAATTCAAGAACAAAATTATTACCCAGGTCAGGCACTGCATAAATTGCAACAAGAGCTTTTGAGTCAATTTTATAAGTTTCTGAAATCAATTTAATAAATTCATTTTCAGGATCATCAGAAATTAAATTTTCCCCTGTTTTTTCAGGCAACTCAACTAAATCTACTGAAATAGCAAGAACTGCTCTTGCATCTTCAAGAGAAACAATCCCATCAGAATTCATATCCGCTTTTTGCACATCAGGTTCTGTAATATGTGCCGCCATTGACAAAACTATTCTTGCATCTGCAACCTTAACCTCACCGTCACCGTTAATGTCACCCTTAATTACATCTTCTGCATAAGCATTAAACACAAACAACGAGGAAAACAGTACACAACTTAAAACCAATGATATAGTCATCTTTAATTTTTTCATAATGATACACCTAAATTATTGTTTAAAAAATTCAGTAAAAGCTCTGTATGCCATATATAAATCAAGTTTGGAAATAACCTCGTACGGAGCATGCATTGAAAGAACAGGAACACCTAAATCAACAACATCAACATCAAGCGAAGCTATATATTTTGCAACAGTTCCGCCACCGCCTGCATCAACCTTACCGAGCTCACCTATCTGCCATACAATACCCGCTTTCTCAAGCAAGCCTCTGATTTTACCCATATACTCAGCACTTGCATCACTTGTACCCGCTTTA
The DNA here is from genome assembly GCA_017501865.1 of Clostridia bacterium. GTDB lineage: Bacteria > Bacillota > Clostridia > Oscillospirales > Acutalibacteraceae > DTU089. The sequence goes on from JAFVWD010000359.1 coordinate 1,165, forward strand.
CCGCGTGCACCTGTATATTTAGTAATAACAACACCCTTATTAATTTCAGAACAGTTATTCTTTTCAAATACATCTGAAAAGGTTGGGTCAAGAGCAGAATTAACATCGGCAGAAAGGCACTCACTCTTAGCTAAAATATCATAACCCTGAACATTTTGTTGTTCGCCAAGCTTATATATAAAATTCTCCATATAATCCGAATTAAGTCCGGTGTTACCGTCAGAGCCCGTTTCCTCCTTATCTGCAAGCACAGTAAGAGTTGTATATTCAGGATTTTCAACTGAAACAGAAGCCATAACGGCAGGATATGCACAAACTCTGTCATCATGACCGTAAGAACCAATCATACTTCTGTCAAAACCAATATCAGAAGCCTTGAATGCAGGTACCGCCTCGAGCTCAGCACTTAAAAAATCTGCTTCAACAATACCGTATTTTTCATTGATGAGTTTCATAATATTGAATTTTACAAGCTCGCTGCCTTCGCCATCTTTAAAAGGTCTGCTTCCGACTAATATATTTAACTCTTCACCTTTAATACCTTCAGACAAGGTTCTCTTACCTTGTTCTGCACCTAAATGAGGTAAAATATCAGTAATTACAAACTTAGGCTCATTTTCTTCTTCACCCAGACAAACCTCAACCTTTGTTCCGTCTTTTTTAACAACAACACCATGAAGTGCAAGAGGAATTGTAACCCACTGATATTTTTTTATACCACCATAATAGTGGGTCTTGAAAAGTGCTAACTCATCCTTTTCATAAAGCGGATTCGGCTTTAAATCGAGTCTCGGAGAATCAATATGCGCTGCCGCTATTTTAACTCCCTCTTTTAAAGATTTTTTGCCCATAACAGTAAGAATAACTGACTTGTTGCGATTTACATAGAAAAATTTATCGCCGGATTTATATTCTGCAGTTGAATCAAATTCCTTATAACCGTTTTTCTTTGCAATCTCAACAACACTCAAAACAGCCTCACGCTCTGTTTTTGAGGCATCAAGAAATTTCTTATAATCCTCTGCAAAGCAATCTGCGGCATCAATATCAGCCTGCTCTAAAACCTCACCGGCATTCTCAGACTTATAAAACAACTCTTTTTTCATATCTTCAAATTTTTTATCAGCCAAATTAAACACTCCTTAAAAAATATCATTTATTAACTGTTCAAGCTCATTTTCGAGCACAAACGGCTCATAATTTCTTATTACATAGTCTGCCCTGCTTAAATAAAAATTGTCATTTTTTTGTCCGTTTATACGAATCATAGCATCTTTTTCGGAAATTCCATCTCTTTTTATAATACGTTCCTTGCGAATTTCCTCGGGTGCTGTAACAACAATCAGCTTTTCACAGGCATCTGCAAAACCTGATTCAATAATAGCAGCAGCATCAACTATAACTGCATCATAGCATTTAAAAGCTTCATTTGCCTCAGAATGAATTTTTTCATTTATTGCCGGATGCATTATCGAGTTCAACAAAAATGTGCTTTCAGGAGTCTTAAAAGCTTTTTCGGCAAGCCTTTTTCTGTTTAAAGCTCCGTTTTCCAAAATATCTTCACCGAAGGCATCTGCAAGACTCTTAAGTAAATCAGGATTATCAACTAAAATTTCACGTGCGACAATATCACCGTCTATTATATAAGCACCCTCAGATTTAAGGTATGCTGAAACAGTTGATTTTCCTGCTCCTGTTTTACCTGTTAACCCAAATAATTTCTTCATACACCATCACCTAAATCAATAACCCTGAATGCAGCAGCACGCAACAACCTGTTTAAAACTGCTAAATCATCACTATTATCATCAGGACAACGAACAAAGCATTGTTTTGCACCTTTTTCATCGAGTTCACGCAAAATATCAAAAAGCTTATTACTCAAAGAACGGTAATCATTTTTTTTGCCATATGAAAAAAACTCTACGTTCAATCCATCGCCTTCATCGTCAAAAACCATTGCATATGTATTTTCTGTTTTTCTTTCATTTACATAACTGCAGAAATCAGAATAAGAGCCTTTTAAAATAACAACCTGTGCATCCGGAGAGTAGTGCTTGTATTTCATTCCGGGTGAAGATACTTTTTCTCCTTCTTTCAAGGGATTTAAAACTGCATCATCCACTAACACATTTCCCAGAACACGCTGAAGCTCTGTAAGAGTTACATTTCCCGGTCTTAAAAGCTTCGGAACAGGTGTACAAAGGGAAATAACGGTTGACTCAACACCTTCTTCGCTTTCACCGCCGTCAATAATAAGCGGAATTTTTCCGTCAAGATCCTTAAATACGTGAATGGCCTTTGTAGGACTCGGTTTACCGGAAATATTTGCAGAAGGAGCTGCAAGCGGTAACCCGCAATTTTTAATCAGCTTTCTCGCAACAGGATGAGAAGGACATCTTACTGCAACAGAGTCGAGTCCGGCCGTAACACAAAAAGGAATCTTTTCGCTTTTTGGCAAAATCATAGTAAGAGGTCCCGGCCAGAATTCCTTGGCGAGCATTTCAGCAACAGAGGGAACCTCAGAAACCAAATCATAAATCTCAGAAAACTCAGATATATGAACTATCAAAGGATTATCCTGCGGTCTGCCCTTTGCCTCAAAAATTCTTTTTACAGCCAATTCCGAAAATGCATTTCCTGCAAGTCCGTAAACGGTTTCAGTAGGTATTCCTACTACATTATCTGTTTTTAAATACAAAACAGCTTCTTCATATTTTTCTGCTTTATCATCTGCAGAAATTTTAACAACTTTCGTTTTCAAAATTATCCCTCGGATGCTTGTAATTTTTTTGCGGTATCAGCAGTTATAAGCGCATCGATAATCTCATCAATATCACCATTCATAATTGCTTCAATTTTATAAAGAGTAAGTCCGATTCTATGATCAGAAACCCTTCCCTGAGGGAAGTTATAAGTTCTGATTCTTTCACTACGGTCACCGGTACCAACCTGAGAACGGCGCTCATCTGCAATTTCAGAATCCTGCTTTTCCC
>JAFVWD010000360.1 GCA_017501865.1 Clostridia bacterium
ACGTGCGTATGCAATATTTTCAAATACGCTACCTGAAAATAAATAGGTTTCCTGAAAAACAACACCTATATTATCGCGCAGGGTTGCTTGCTCAAATTCCTTCAGGTCGGTTCCGTCAATTGTAATAGAGCCTGTTGTCGGGTCGTAAAGCCTCATACAGAGATTTATAAGTGTGGATTTACCTGCACCGGAATGACCGACTAAGCCTATCATTTCTCCGGGATTAATTTTAAGCTTTATATCCTTTAAAACGAGCTCATAGGATTTGTATCCAAAGTCAACACCCTTGAATTCAATTGCTCCGCCGGCATTCAGTTCTTTAGGTTCTTCTACGTCGGTAATTTTCGACTCTTCATCGAGAATCTCGTAAATTTTCACGAGGCTTGTAGAAGCATCGGCAAGACGACGTGGGAAAGAGGACATCCAACGTAACGGCGCATAAAGATAGGCAAGATAAAGATTGAATCTTGTAAGTTCACCTAAGCTGAGTTCACCGTCAAGAACCATTTTACCGCCGACAAGAAGCACAAGGAATTCACTTAAGGTAATAAAATTACCGACAAAAGGGAAGGTTCTTGCCCAATATTTTTCATTTGATGCGCTTACTTTAGCGAGTTCTTCAGAAATGTTAGCAAATTTTTTAATTTCACGTTCTTCGTTACCAAAGGATTTAACTACACGTATCCCCTTTATTATATCGTGAAGTATTGATGTTGCTTTTGAATTTACGCGCCATTGCTTGTGATATCTTATATGAGTACTTCTCCAGAAGCGTGAAATCATAAAGAGTGCAATAGGAACGGGGAATATAACGAGAAGTGTAAGCTTAATATTTGTTGCAAATAAAATTATGAGAACAAGAGTCAGCATAATTATTTGCTCAATCAGATATCTGCCTTGCTCGTTGAAGAAGTCTTTAACGCGTTCGGTATCCTTGGTTACGCGAGTAATGACATTACCGGCGGAAAGCTTTGACATAGATGTAAGCGAGAGCTCCTGGACCTTGTTGTAAACCATAAGGCGTAAATCATTGGAGAAACGCGAACCTATTTTGTTTGTTGCACGTGTGCTTATTATGGTTATCAGGCGAGACAGGGCAAATATACCAACCATAATTAAAGCAATGGCAATTATGCCGGTTATTCTTGAGGAAAAATACGGTTTGGCATCCGGTGTAGGAATTAAATAATCATCAATAAGGATGCTGTTGAACATCGGCATTATTGCAGAAAGAACATTTGAAAAGGTAAGTGCAAGTCCTGCGGAAATCATCGGTAAGAGGTAAGGTTTGAAGTATTTTAAAGCACGTGAAAATACATAACCTTTTTTTACACAGTAAAGACAGACACTCATATTTCTGAACAGATGTCTGTGACAGTTCGGGCAAACAGGGAAATCCTTGGTTGAAATTTCAATTAATTCACCTGTTTTCAAAAGATGATTGAGTACTTTTGTGAACTCACCGATTTCTGCAACGCAGGTCATAGAAAATCTGCAAAGAGGTAAATTATCACTTGAATCACTCTTGCCGTTCTTTATCTTCAGTTCAAGTCTGCCACAACCTATATCAGTATATTGAACAGCCTCTTCAATATCTTCTGTTTTGTATTCAGTTTTTTTACCATTGTACTCTGCAGTAACCTTGTCATGGGTGAGGGTTAAAACACCGTCAACTAATTCAAGGTTGTCTGAGAGATCAAAAAATATTTTTACTTCTTTCATAATCAATATAAATAAGGTTCTAAAAGCCTTTTGCTTTTTGCATCTGTTTTTGAGAATTCAGGCATTGTGTAGCGGTTGCCGTCCATATCAAAAATGAGGAGTGTATCCTCTCCTGCAAAGCGTATGTTTCGAGTGATGTTTTTAACTGTAAAGTTTTTTTCCTTGTCACTTATTTTTGTTTCAAAATAAAAGTGTCCCATTTTTTCTTTTATAGATTTTATCTCAGTAATGGTAGGGCAGAAATATCTTGTTTCAAGTTCTGCCTTACACAGGCTTTTTGAGTTTTCGTCGAGCAAAGAAATATCTCTTAATATACCTACTTCGTTGTCATCCATATCAGAAACACAAATGTATTCTTCGGGCTTTGAAAAAGGATAGCTTCTCGAAAGCTTGACTCTGCCTTTTTCTGAGTTGTTCAAGGTGAGTGTCAAAAAACCGTTGTTATTTCTAAAAAAACGACATTCATCAGGATTTAAAAAATCGAGAGTAAGTTTAATTGTTTCCATTTTCATCCTCCGTCTCTTCGTCATTGTTTTCGCCTATTCCTATGAATTTAAGGGCTTCCTCCTGTAATTTGAATAAGCGGTAATATTCGCCCTTCTTTTCCATTAATTCGCTATATGTTCCATACTCTATACATTCACCGTCTTCAATAACTGCAAGCTTGTCAGCATCTCTGAGGGTTGAAAGTCTGTGCGCAATTGAAATTGTTGTTCTGCCTTCTTTTAACTCGGAAAGTGAATTTTGTATATTACGCTCAGTTTCTGTATCCATAGCAGCAGTAGCTTCATCAAGAATCAGTATTTTTGGGTTTTGTATAATGGTTCTTGCTATGCTTATTCGTTGTCTTTCACCACCGGATAAATCCTGACCGCCTGATCCTACAAAGGTTTCGTAGCCGTCAGGAAGCTTTGTAATAAAAGAGTGCGCAGAGGCTGCTTTTGCAGCAGCAATAACCTCGTCATTTGTCGCTTCAGGACGGGCGTACCTTATATTATCGGCTATAGTACCCATAAAAAGGAATATATCCTGAGAAACGATGCCTATATTTTCCTTTAACTGCTTCATAGGAAGATTTTTGACATCTACACCGTCTATTTTTACAGAACCCTCTTTAGGGTCGTAAAGTCGGGCAATAAGATTGGAAATAGTTGTTTTTCCCGCACCGGTTTTACCCACTATACCAAGCATCTCTCCGGAGTTTATTTTCAGACTTAGATTTTTAATTATGGGTTGAGCAGGCTCGTATTCGAACTGAAGCTCATTCAGTTCAATATCGCCTTTGAAATTTTTAAGCTCAACCGGGTTTTCCGGCTCTTTTATATCAGGCTCTGTATCCATTATTTCAAACACTCTTTGGGCAGAATCAACGCAACGTGCCCACCAGTTTGTAACCCAGGAAAGAAATTCAACAGGACCCTGAAGCATTTGGAGGTAAACGACGAAGGTTAAAAGTTCGCCGATTGTAAGCTCATTGTATTTAACAGATAAAACACCGCCTACACCGAGCACAATTGCACTTAATGCATAAATAAGAATTGAAAGAATCGGGAATACAGTTGCTTCTGAATTTGAAGCTTTTATTTCTGCATTCATAAGACGTTTGCTCATATTACCGAAATTTTCATATTCTTCGGTTTCCTTTGAAAATGCTTTTATAATACGGTGACCGTTGATGTTGTCGCTTACTTTGGAGGTGAGATTTGAATTCTGAACCCAGACCTTATGATGAAGCTTTCTGAAAATCTTTTCAACTATAGGGTACGCAATTACTATTGTTGCGGAAGCAAATATTAAAATGAGAGTTAACTTCCAGCTTGTAAAAAACATAATTGCGAAAATTCCGAGTACGGTAATGGCATTAGTTATTACATACGGGAAGCCATCGACGAAAAACCAATAAATATTATTGGAGTCACGTGTTACGCGTTCCATAAGAGAACCCGTTTGCTTATGAGTGTAAAAACCTACAGAAAGCTTTTGCATTGCGGTAAATATCTTTAGCTTTATACTGTAAATAACCCAGGGAAGCATACCGGCAATGATATATTGATAAACAAATGTGAAAATCCACTGTAATATCTTAAGCAGTGCAATGGTTCCTACAAGAGAAATAAGAGACGATAAAAGTACGTCATAGCCTGAAGTGTTTCCTGAATTGAGTACCTCATCATAAAGCTTTTGCGTACTGAATTGAGGAATGATAAGTGTGAGTGCAGTGCTGAAAAGAATTGAAAAGATGAAAAAAAGCATCTTCAAGCGCACTTCTTTGAAAAAAGAGAAAAGCCGCTTTACAGTTGAGCTTTTACCGGTGCATTTTTTACAGAAAACTCTTCCCGGAGGAACGGGAGTACCGCATTTTTTGCATACTGATTTTTTTATTGAATCAATGTACATTTTATAGTCTTTATTATCCTTGAAATTATTAAAGACCTTTACAAAGCATTCTGCCTGAGCCAGAAGCCCTATTGAAAAACAACCGAGACTGTAATACTCGTTGTTGAATTTGTAAGTAAGGCGTCCTGTTGCAATACATTGTTCAATACAGATTTCATCAATTTCCGTTAATGGTACAGATGTA
>JAFVWD010000361.1 GCA_017501865.1 Clostridia bacterium
CCCGTACATTCTTCGGGATGATGATAAGTTTATATGTTTTTTCAAGCAGAATGGTGTTTCTTTCAGTACATCAGAAGATTTAATTAATTGGAAATACGAAGGCTTTACCGATTGTGGTGAGAATGTATGTGTAATCAAGGAAAATGATGAATATCTTATTTTCAATTCTCCCAAAAATGGAATAAACATAATGTCAACAAAGGATTTTAAGAGCTTTAATAATATTATAACTCTTTATCTTGACCAACCAGATAAAACTTGGGCAAAGGATAGAATTACTGCAGGATTTGTTATTAATGTGAGCGGTATTTCAACATATAAATATGCTATGTTTTATCACGGCGACAATGAAGATAATTATCTTTTTGGAGCAACCTTAGCGGTTGCTTTCAGTAATGATTTGCTTAACTGGTATGACTAAATTAATTCCAATTTGTCGAGTTCTTTATAAAACAACATTACAAAATTTTAGGAGCAGATTTCTCTGCTCCTTTTCTTTGTTTACTGCGGTATAATTTTTGTTCAGTTTTTTAACTGAAATCATTCTAAATTTTATATCTAAAACATCTTGAACAGATTGATAATATCGTTTATCATAATTTGGGTAGTGCAATTTTTTATATTTTAATATATAATATTTATTTGGTGATATATATGATGGAAAATATTTCGACTGAACGAATTTTGAATAGATTAGATGAGCTTTTAAGCAGAAATGATTATGCATCTGCAGAGGAACATATTTTATATTGGATTGGAGAAGCAGAACGTATTTATGATAACCGAACAAAATTACTTCTTTTGAATGAGTTGGCAGGTCTTTATCGTAAACTTGCAAAAGAAAAGGAAGCGTTGAAAACTGTTGAAACTTTACTTAATTTGGTTACCGATATGAAAATAGAAAATAATATAGGTGCTGCTACAACTTACATTAATTGTGCTACAGTATTTAAAGCATTTTCTAAAGCAGAAGAAGCTTTACCACTCTTTAATAAAGCACAGCATATATATGAAACCGAACTTGAAGTTGACGACGAGCGCTTTGGAGCTCTTTATAACAATATGGCTCTTGCTTTAGTCGATTTAAAAAGATTTGATGAAGCATTCGAGTTATATGAAAAAGCACTTTCTGTAATGAACAAATCAGATAACGGTCTTTTAGAAGTTGCTATAACTTATTTAAATATAGCAAGCTTAAAAGAAGTTGAATTGGGAATCGAGAACAGTACCGAAATTATTAATGATTATTTGCAAAAAGCTATGAAGCTTTTGGATGAACATGAAACAAGAGATGGTTACTATGCTTTCGTTTGTGAAAAATGTGCTTCTGTATTCGATTATTATGGCCACTTTATTTACTATCAAGATTTATTAGAAAGGGCACGAGAAATATATGAAAGGTCTTGAACTTGCCGAAAAATTTTATTATGAATATGGCGAAAAGATGCTTAATGATAACTTTTCACATATAAAAAATCATATCGCAGTTGGTCTCGTCGGTAGTGGTTCAGAATGTTTTGGATTCGATGATGAAATCTCTCGTGATCACGACTTCGAACCAGGTTTTTGTATTTTCATACCAGATGAACCTATTATTTCTTCAAAAGATAAGTTTGAACTTGAACGAGCATATTCAAATCTACCCAAGGAGTTTGATGGTTTTAAAAGAAATAATATAAATCCTGTCGGTGGTAATCGTCATGGTGTGATCAGAATTTCCGATTTTATTGAAAGCAAAACAGGAGATAAGAGTGGTAATATATCAACTAAAGATTGGTTCTTCATTTCAGAGCAATTTCTTTTAGAAGCAACTAACGGTAAGCTTTTTTATGATAATCTGGGTCTTATTACAGAAATTCGTGAAAAACTCAAATATCTTCCTGAAGATGTAAGATTAAAAAAACTTGCTGGTAATATTTTGGTAATGGCACAAGCCGGTCAATATAATTATAAAAGATGTGTTTCAAGAGAAGAAACCGCAGCTGCTCAATTAGCTGTTTTTGAATTTGTAAATGCTACATTAAAAGTAATTTTTTTATTAAATAAAAGATATATCCCTTATTACAAATGGAGTTTCCATGCATTAAATGACCTACCCCGATTATCTCAATTTTATTATGAACTCGAATATCTTATTTCAAGTTCAAATATCGAAAAGGAAGCAAAACTTAAAGAAGAAATTATCGAGAAAATTTCTGTATCGATAATCGAGGAATTGAAAAATCAAAACCTTACAAAATCATCTTCTTGTAATCTTGAGACTCATGCATACTCGGTAAATGATAAAATAGACGATCCTGAAATCAGAAATCTCAATATCATGTATGCGGTTTAACTACATAATGATCAACCTATTATGTAGTTTTAATTCAACGCCCCCCTGCCGGGCACATCCGGACGTGGACTATGTGGAATATATGGACTAAAACGCCTACATAGAAATTTTCGTGGACGGAAAAACACTATATGTTGTGCTTTAGCACTATTTAGCATCTATTATCACCCCTGGGGGGCAAGAGGTCGATTTTTTATTCAATCCGAAGGATTGGTATGTAATCACGCTTTAGCGTGCATGTAATTACCGAAGGTGTATGTAATTACCGAAGGTGTATGTAACCACGCGTGAGCGTGTATCTTTGCAATCCTCCGTATTGATTACATTCCACTCATAGTGAATTACATACGCAACTAAAGTTGCGATTACATTCCGTCTTGCGACGGATTTTATTTCATATTGCATTGCAATATTTCATTAAAAACTTTCTTGCCACCAAAAAAATTTGTGCTACAATTTTATTAGTGGTGTTGATTATATGACATTATCAGAAGCGCAGTTTTTTGAAGTTGGTGGTGATACTATGTTTCCTGCAAATTCAGATGGTGCAAGGGTTTTGTTTTATACACCGAATGAAAATTATGGGGAAATTAAGTTACCGAATGGTGAAACAGCAGATAATTACTGCTATCTTGCAATTTGTAAATATGAGAACGATAAAAATTATTATCTTTTTTGCTGTAACGAGAAGTACGAAGATGTAAATGATACAGTGTGGGAAAGTGTAGAAAAATGTATGAGTGTAGCATCTTCATACAAAGAAAACATAGAATGGGTGAATTATTATGTCTAACTACGATATTGCTGCATTTGTGTGGCCGTCATATACAGGTGACGAAAAAAGAACAAGAATTTTCTGGCCTGACGGAATTGGTGAATGGCAGACTGTAAAAGCTATGACAAATAAAGGCTATAAAGGTTGCAGATGGCCTCGTGTTCCTTTGTGGGGATATGAAAACGAAGCGGACAGTACTGTTATGGAAAAACAGATTGAGTGTGCAGTTTCTTATGGTGTTAATGTGTTTATTTATGACTGGTACTGGTACGATAACCGCCCATTTTTAGAAAACTGTCTTAATGATGGATTTTTAAAAGCAAAAAATAATGGAAAAATGAAATTTTGTCTTATGTGGGCAAATCACGATGCAAATCATTTGTGGGATAAGCGAAATTCTGATAATGATTTGTCAACAGTTATCTGGAGCGGTGTTGTTACACCAAAAATTTTCTCCGAAATCTGCGACAGAACAATTGAAAAATATTTTAAAAGAGAAAATTATTATTGCATTGATGGTTGCCCTGTTTATATGATTTTTGATATAGACAATTTTATACGTTCATTTGGTACAAGTGACGAGTGTAAAAAAGGACTGGAAGAATTCAGAAGAAAAACAGTTGAAGCAGGTTTTTCTGGACTTCATTTTCAGGTTGTTCATTGGCGTGACAGAATTTTCAACTGGTTAAAGGATGAAGACTCAAACAAAGGTGCCTGTTCAAGTGAAATGTACGAATTTTTAGGTGTTGATTCTGTAACCAGCTACAACTGGGGTTGCTCTGCAGATTTAGATGGCGACTTTAATGACGTTACAGGAAGCTATGTAAAAGCAATAGAAAAAGAGTCGGAAAATCTTACAATTCCGTTTTACCCGAATATTTCAGTCGGTTGGGATAACAATGTAAGATTTAATAACTTCGTTCCCGGAGTAATTGAAAACAATACACCTGAAAACTTTAAAAATGCCTGTGAAAAAATCAAGGCATTTGCCGACAATTCAATGAAAAAAGGTGTTATGAAAGCACCGTTTATAACAGTTAATAGCTGGAATGAATGGACTGAAACAAGCTACCTTGAGCCAGATGACCTTTATGGTTATGGCTACCTTGAAGCGATTAAATATGTTTTCGGAGAAAAATAATTATGAGTAATAGTTTTTCTGTTTTAAAAGATATACCTTACGGAGAACACGAAAGACACACTTTTGATTTGTTTATACCAGAAAAGGCAGAAAACAAATCAGGAGTTATACTTTTAATTCACGGTGGTGGCTGGAGCAACGGTGACAAATCAGATTATAAAAATGAAGCAGAGTTTTATGCTTCTTCAGGGTACATCTGTGTTACTATAAATTATCGTTTTGTTTCTGAAAATATAAATGTATTTCACGAGCTTGATGATATAGCTTCTGCATTAAATACTATAAAAGAAAAATGCGAAGAATACGGTTTTAATATTAAAAACACGATTTTAATAGGTGCTTCTGCGGGGGCGCACTTGTCACTCCTTTACGCTTACACAAGAAAGTGCGAAGCACCAATAATACCCGTTGCAGTCGGTGCTTTCTGTCCGCCTGTAAACTGTTGGGTAGAGAATTTTCTTATGGGCATTAAAGGTGAGTTTGAAGATTGGAAATATGGTGTTCTTTCAAAATGCTGCGGTGTAAAAATTACTAAAGATACACTTTTAAATGAATCACAACAAAATGCATTAAAAAAGATGTCGCCACAAACTTATGTTTCAAAAGAATGTGTGCCGACTGCAGTTTTTCAAGGTGTGTTTGATGATCTTGTGCCATTTGAACACTCCGAATTATTTATAGACAGTCTTACAAAAGCAGGCGTAAGAAACGACTTTTTAGTTTATGAAAATTCGGGTCACGCACTCGACAAAGACCCTGACAAGACAGATGAGTCAAGAAAAATAGTTTTAAGTTATGCAGAAATGTATTTTTGAAAACAAAAACTCAAAACTTTGTTTCGATACTGTACCGCAGACAGCTAAGCTACGTTATCCTGAGGTTGAAATAATTACGGAAAATGTTATTTTTAACGATAACACGGTACAAACCAATAAAAAGCATCCGATAAAAATCCGCCATATAAAATAATAAAAAACAAATGCCGATTTACCAAACTAAATTTAAAAAAGGGAGTCTACTATGGAGAAAAATTTCAGTATGCGTTCACAAATTAAAGCTTGTGGCGGAGTACCCGCTTTATATATCAACGGTAAACCATATGCTGCAGCAGCATATATGACTTATCTGGAAAATTTCAATAAATATAATGATTTTGCGAACGCGGGCTACAAGCTTTTTTCGGTACCCGTCCTTTTCTCAAGCAGATGGATAAGCATAACAGACGGACTTACCCCTTTCAAAAAAGGTATTTTCGACGAAAAGGGTTCTCCCGATTTTTCGCTGTTCGACGAGGCAGTCGAGAAAATTCTCGATGCCTGCCCCGATGCTTATATAATTCCGAGGGTTAATTTAAGTATGCCCCTCTGGTGGGAGCTGGAAAACCCTGATGAGCTGAATAAGAAAAACGGACTTCCGTGCAGGGAATCCTTTTATTCACAGAAATGGCGCAATGATGCAGTTCAGCTTTTGCGCGACTTTATTCAATATTCAAGCACATGCAGGTTTGCACCGCACATAGCCGGTTACCAGATTGCCGGCGGCAACACCGAAGAATGGTTTCACTTTGATATGAATGGTGGCTATGGTGAATGTGCGAAGGAAAGCTTCAGGGAATTTCTTGAAGAGTATCATCCTGAAATTGAGTACAGAGGCTTACCTGATATTACCCTGCTCGACAAAAAAACTGATTATTTTAACGATGAATACCTTACATACTATACAGAATTCGCAAATTTCAGAGTTGCAGAAGCTATAAGCATATTTGCACAGGCTATTAAAGAGGAAACAAACAATAACGTTGTTGTAGGCACATTTTACGGCTATACACTTGAAGTAACAAATCCATTACAGGGCACTCACGCGCTCAATTATATCTTGAACGACAAAAATATAGACTTCATATGCTCACCCAATTCATACATAGGCGTCCGCTCTTCTGATATGGACTGGACCGAAATGTACCCTGCAGATTCCGTACGGCTACACGGAAAAATGTGCTTTCAGGAATGTGATGTAAGAACTCACCTCACACTTCCCCTTTCAGACAAATCACCCTCAACCGATCCGCACAGACTGCTTTCAGCACCCATATGGCAACCTAAAGAGACAAAGCTTCAGGCTATGAATGAAATACGAAAATCATTTGCGCGTCAGCTTATAAAAGGTAATGCATTGTGGTGGTTCGATATGTGGGGCGGCTGGTATGCTGATGATGATATAATGAAAGAAATGGCAGTATATAAAAATATTTATGAGCAAAGCTTAACTTACAGTGACCGTGGTTCAAAAGCGGAAGTAGCAGTATTTGTTGATGAAAGTGCATACAAATATCTTGCAGACTGTTCCCGTCGCTGTATTTTTCACACTCAGAGAAATGAGCTTGGCATTATGGGTACACCATATGACATATATGATGCAAATGATTTTAAATCAGTTTATAAAAATTACAAGGCGGTTATTCTGTTGGAAGCCGCAAAAACAGAATGTATGAAAAATGCTCATAAGCTTTGTAAAGCTGATAATATTCCCTGCATTACAACTTCTGAGCAGAAAGAGAAATTTACCGTAAATGAGCTGAGAGAATTCTGTGAAAAAAACGGAGTTCATATCTTCTGTGAAACAAATGATATTATTTACGTTAATGAAAACTACCTTTTTATTTATGCTGTAGACGATGGTAAAAAAACACTAAACCTCAAAAAAGCGAAGAGTGTAAGAGAGCTACTCGGCAGTGACTACTTTAACAAAACAAGCACATTTACTCTTGAAATGAAAAAGGGTGAGTCAAGGCTTTTCGCGCTTGAGTAATTTTCAGTAAATAAAACTGCCTCGACGCAATCTTAAGGTGACGGGAGCCTCTGCTTTTCATCAAAATCAAAAGAGCTGTAAAAACGAATGTTTTACAGCTCTTTTTCAATTTAATTCATATAAAACTTACGAGTATTTTATACATTTAATTCAGGTACAAGGTCTAAGAATACATTGTAAACTGTTTTAAGAATCTTACGGAAAACAGTAACAAAGTCAATAGGAGCAGGGTTGAACGGACCTCTGTCAACGAGTGTATCCATATTGCCTGAATCACAAACGAAAGCCTGTGTAAGTGTTTTACCGCCTTGACCTGCAAGCTCTGCACGAACATAGCAGCTTATGTCATCACTATAGTTCTGAAGCTTGATTGTTGATACGCATTCACCGTTTACAGAAAGTGTATCTGTCTGAATTGTAATACCGTCAGCAATCCATTTAATAGAATCTGTGTTTTTACCTGTGATTGTGATTGTATCATTTTCTTCATCAACTACAATGCCTGTAACCTTAGGGAATTCCATAGTTGTACCGATTCTTTCGCCTGCCTCATATCTTGAAACTGCAAAGAATGTACCGTTTTCCATAGCTGTGCGTACATTAGCTTCTGAATATTCAGGTAAAATGAAATCCATAAAAGCAGTGTCAACATCTTCGTATGTATGAGCATCGTTATTAGCAAAGCCCCAAACGTTTCTGCCTTCAGGAATAATAACCTTAAGAAGCTCATCCCAGAGAACACGGTCACTTCTTGTAGGACGGTCGAAAGCATTGTAAACCTCTATACCAAGGCAAGACTTATATTGGCGTAAAGACTTTGCGAAGAACTGAACATTACCCGGGTCAGTTGCAATCTGGTAACCAACTGTCATTTCATCACCATTAGGTGTGTACATAACATTACCGTCTGCGTCGTAAACAAGCTGACCGTCAGCTGAACCGAGCCAGTCGCCCGGGTGGTTTATGTGTGAAACACCGCCCGCTTCTTCAATCATAGCAATCATTGTGTCGAAGTCGCCTTCGTTACCAAGGAAACCTTCTGTTCTGTCGTCTTCCATAAAGAAGCCGTTAACGTGGTTCTTTTGTAAAACGAGCATATTACCTTCAATAGCGCCTGTAAGACACTCCATACCGTTTTTAATAGAACGTGTTGTGCTACCGTCACTATATGTACCTGCAACAATAGCTTTAAAATCTTTTGTTGAAAAATGCTCTTGCTTATTACCAATTAAAGGATTGTACTGGTAAAGAGTCATAATAGTCGGCTCTTCATCCCAATTTTTACCTATAATACCGTGATCTGCAAGACCGAGAATTTCGTAGTCCTGGTTGTAGTGTTCCTTTATCATTTCAGTTAAAGGAATAGTTGCGTCACTATAGGTTGTGTGAGTATGAAAGCTTGTTTTGTAGTGATAGTCCTCACTACCGAGAAGATGTGCTACACTTTCATAAGGGTTTGTAATTTCGTAAGTAGTTTCAGCAGCACTAACGGAAATCTGTGTAAGACCAAATACCATTGAGATAGCTGTTACAAGAGATAAAATTCTGATAATATTTCTTTTCATAAACCATCCTCCTTTATAATAGAGATTATACCACAACCTGTAATATTGTCAATAAAAAAGAAAGAAAAATTCTTACAATCTCTTTTTGGTCAGGTTTAAGCTCAGAGTTATTTAAAAATTGTCATTCTATTGTATTTTATTACTCCTTATAACCTTTCCGCTTCTTTTTCGAGGGCGCGGTAGTCGACTTTGCCTATTGTGGTAAGAGGTAATTTTTCGACAAAAACAAATTTTGATGGTTGCTCATAAGTTTCAAACTTCTCTTTTGTAAAAGAAACTAACTCAGAATTTAATTTTTCCGTGTCAACACCGTTTTCTGCAACAACAAAAGCTATTAAAGTACTTGTTGTCTCATCTATTGGCTTACCGACAATAGAAATTGCCTTTACAGAATCTTTTTTCAAGTATTCATCTTCTAATAATTTAGGGAATACCTTGTGGAAAACCCCATTTTCAAATGTCATAATCATACGCTTAATTCTGCCTGTGATTTTAATAAATCCATCTTCATCAACACTGCCTATGTCACCTGTGTGCACCCATATTTTACCATCATTATGCTTTCTTAAAATATTTGCAGTTTCCTCTTCATTTTGATAATAGCCCATCATAGTGCAAGGTGTTTCTATGCATATTTCACCTGCTTGGCAATAAGGTAATTCCTCGTTCGTTTCTGTATCTACAATTTTAATATTTGTATAAACAAGTGGGATGCCTATAGTACCATTTCTGTGAATTATTGTATCTGGAGTGTATGAAGAACAGGCAGTTGAAGCCGAAGTTTCTGACATAGCATAGCCCTGAGCAATTTTTATTTTTGAGTTATGTTGTTTTAAAAAGTCATTCAAATTACTTTCAAGCTTAGGTGTGAGAACATCGCCACCTACACTAAAGCAAATCAGGGAAGATAAATCCTTCTTTTCAGATAAATTCATACTCATTTTTTCCGCCTGCATAGTACCGCAAACAATGTAGTTTATTGTATTTTTCTCTACAAATCCGGCTATATCTGCCGGGTCTACACAAACTCCCAGAACTGTTTGCATACCAAAGGATAAAGGCATATGCATTGAAACAGTAATACCAAATGCAATAAATGGTGGTAACACAGATAAATACGTCTTACCTCTTTCAAAACCACAATACAAATATTGCAAAGCCGCTACATTCAAATTATAGTTTGAAAGCATTACGCCTTTTGATTTACCTGTTGTTCCGCCTGTGTAAACCATTACAACCAAATCTTCATTTTTTCCGTTTACAGGTGCTTCTTTATTCACACCGCAATTCAAAAATGCTTTCCAGGAAAGTTCACCATTATTTAATTTAGGTGATTTGTTTTTAAGATTAAATCCAAACTTTAACAAAGACGACATTTCATCTGCAACTGAAAGAATAATTGTTTTCGTTAAATACGGTGTTTTAAACTGTGTTTTTAATTTTTCATAAATTGAATCGATTGTTACATATATTTTTGATTTTGTTTCGTTCAGACTTTCTGTTACCTCTGCCGGTGTTGATGTTGCATATATAAGATTTGCTACTGCACCAATTTTGCTCAATGCATAAATCATATATATAACCTGCGGAAGCGAAAGTGATTGAATTGTAACAAAATCACCTTTTTTTACACCTAACCCGACAAAAGCCTTTGCAGTTTTGTCAATATTTTCAAACAATTCTTTATATGTAATTTTTCTATTGAAATAAATGAGTGCAACATCGTCTAAATGGTCTTTGTTGTTTTCCCAAAGATACTCATAAATTGTGCACTCCGGCATTTTTGCATTTTTTGCTTCTTCGCTGTAATATTTAAGCCACGGCTTGTCTATAGACGGGTATCCTGTTAATTTCTTTTCTGTTGTCATAATTTTTACTCCTTAAATTTCTATTAAATCGCTTGTATCGTTTTCCATTTTTGCAACATCAAGTTTACCGCTTGCTGATACAGGTAAAGCTGAGTTGTAAACTTTTACTAATGTTGGCAGATGGTTTGCGAGTAATTTTTTCTCACAATGTATTTTTACTTCTTTTAAAACTTCTGATGTATTTACACCATCAACTAACGCAATATGTGCAACATGTGTTTTCATTCCGTTTATTTCAGATACAACTGCTTTGCATTGTCTTACTTTTTCAATATCAAGTACAGCACGTTCTATATCAAATAAATATATTGTTTCATCATTTTGATTTTTATAAGATGAACTGATTCTACCATCAACATAAACACTACCATCTTCTTTTACATAGCCCATATCTCCGGTACAAGCCCATACGTTTCCGTCCTTATCGGTGTAGAAAAAGTCGTTGGTTGCTTGTTCATTTTTATAATATCCTAACATTTTGCACGGAGAGCAAACACGAATCTCGCCACGTTCACCATAACGTAACTCCTTGTTTGTTTCTGCA